>DASSJA010000382.1:0-4919 GCA_035691445.1 Burkholderiales bacterium
GCGCCGAGCGACAGCAGGTTGGCCGGAATGCCCACCCAGGTGAGACCGATGAAGGTGGCCAGCAGCGACAGGGGTATCACCAGCGCCACGATGAAGGCGGCGCGCAGGTTGCCGAGGAAAAGCAGCAGCACCAGCGTGACCAGCGCGGCGCCTTCGACGAGATTGGTGAACACCGTCGTCAGCGTCCTCTCGATCAGCCAGGTGCGATCGTAGAAAGGCACGATCTTCACGCCGCGCGGAAGTCCGGATGCGTTGAGGAGCTCGACCCTCTCCTTCACCGCTTTCAGGACCTGCGATGGATTTTCGCCTTTGCGCATGAGGACGATGCCCATGACGATGTCGTCCTCCGCATCCTCCCCCACGAGGCCCTGGCGCGGCACCGCTCCGATGCTGACATTCGCCAGGTTCTTCACCAGGACGGGAACGCCGTTCCTTTCCGCCACCACGATGTTGCCGATATCGTCCGCCGAACGCAGCAGGCCGATCCCGCGGATCAGGTATTGCTGTAGCCCCTGCTCGAGGTAGCCGCCGCCGACGTTGGAGTTGCCGCGATCAAGAGCGGAGAAAAGCTGCTGCAGTGTGACCTTGTAGTCACGCAGTCGGCCGAGATCGGGATTGACCTCGTATTGCTTGATGAGGCCGCCCATGGTGACGATGTCGGCTACGCCCGGAACGAGGCGAAGCTGCCGCTCCACCACCCAGTCCTCGATCGAGCGCAGCTCGCGCGGATCGACGGTGTCCGATTTGAGCCGGTATCGGAAGATTTCGCCGATGGGCGTCGAGAGCGGGGCGAGCTGCGGTTGCGCGCCGGGCGGAAGGTCGACCCCGTTCAGGCGCTCGACGACCTGCTGGCGCGCGAAATAGGCGTTTGCCCGGTCGTCGAACGTCATGATGATGAACGACAGGCCGAACTGGGTGTGAGAGAACATTCGCACGGCGTTCGGCAGCCCCGATAGCGCGACTTCCAGCGGCACCGTAACCTGCTTCTCCACCTCCTCCGCCGCACGCCCCGGGAAAAGAGTGATGACGTTGACCTGTGTGTCGGTGACGTCCGGAAATGCCTCGATAGGCAGCGACCTGAACGCCGCGAGGCCGCCCGCGACGAAAAGGATCACCCCGAGCACCACGAACAACGGCTTGGTCAGGGCGAACGCAACGATGCGCTCGATCATTTCGCGCTTCCGCTTTCCAGGGAACGCCGCCCAAGCGCGAATTCGCAGGCCGCGCGATCAGCCCCCGAACCTGAACGGGACTTCATGCGGCTTTAGTCCGACGCGCCGCTTGCTAGCTGGCGATACAGGCGAAAAAGAAAGAGATTTCCCTCGACCACGACGTTCTGCCCCAGCGCAAGGCCTTCGGTGATACCGGCGATGCCGTCGTGCACCCCGTCGAGCCTGACCTCGGCGCGGGCGTAGCGTCCCGGTGCTTCTTCGATGAAAACGTAGTTCTTCCCGCCCGCGGAAAGAACGGCCTTTTCCGGAACCTGGACGTCCGCCCTGGGAGGCGCTTGGACTTCCGCGGCCACGAACATTTCACCCTTGAGCTTGCGCTGGCGATTGTCCAGCGACCCGCGAATCTTTACCGTGCGCGTCGCAGGATCGATGAAATCCGAGACCGCCTCGATGGTCGCCGGAAAGCTTTCACCGGGCCATGCCGCCGTGCGCAGCTTCACTGTTTCGCCGCGCCGGACCTTGCCGAGCTGGGCCTCGGTCGCGTCGAGCTGGACCCACAGGCGGGAAGGATCGGTGATGACGAACATCGCAGGGGAGTTGGCGAGCTGCAGGTCCGGCCGCAACTCTTGGCCGGGATTGATATTGCGCTCGACGACCACCCCGGCGATTGGGCTCGCGAGCACGAGATTCTGGTCTACCGCGTCGCCCGCACTCCCGTATAGCTTCACTTTCGCGGTGGCGCGAGCGAGCTCCGCTTCCGCCCGCGCGTAGTCGGCCTCCGAGGTGCTGAGGTCCTTGCGCGGTGCGACGCCCGCGGCGTAAAGGTCCTGCACGCGTCTGCGGTTCTTCTCCGCAAGTGCGAAATCGGACCGGGCGCGGCTGGCGTCCGCCTGCGTCTGACCGAAATCAGGTGAAGCGAGGGCCGCGAGGCTCTGGCCCCGTTTCACCGCGTCGCCGGTCTTGACCTCGATTCGGATGACGCGACCGGCAAACGCCGGATAGAGTCTCACCGTGCGCCCCTCGTCCCACACCAGTCGTCCGGTCAGGCGCAGGTTCTCCGGTCCGCCTGCCTTGGCGGCTTCGGTCGTGAATGACCCGATCTGCTGGCTGCCTTCCGGGAAAACGAGGCGGCCGTTTTCCATTTTCAGCGTCGCAGGTTCCGTCTTCGCGTCGCCCTGGCTGCAGGCGGCCAGGAGACCCGATCCCAGGACGATCGCAGCCGCAACAATCACCTTCCCCGTCCCCGGCCTCAATATGTCAGCGGTTTTCATCGACGTCGTACGGTCAGTCCAAATTTCCGGTGCCTGCGAGCCAGACCGACAGCGCTTTGGAGTAGTCGTTGCGCGCCGAGGCCGCGTCGATCTGGATTGCGCGCTGCGTCCGGCGCGAATCGAGCAGATCCATGACGCCTATCGCCCCGTTCTTGTAGGCAAACTCCGCGGACTCGGCCGCTTTTCTCGCCTCGGGCAACAGCGATTCGTCGTAGCGCTTCAGCCGCTCGGCCGTCGCCTGAAGGTCGGATAGAGCCCGCGCGAGCTCGGAACGCGCCAGCGCGCGCACCTTCTCCAGCGCTTCCGTCGCGGTTGCGTAGTCGACCTCCGCGCGCCGGATCTCCCCTTCGAACTGGTAGCGCGCGAACAACGGGATCGACAGGAAAACGCCATAGCTGCTTCCTGCGCCGGCACCGCTGCCGAGCGCGTAGCCGGGGTTCACCGGATAGTGGTCGAATTGCATACCCACCGAAACGTCCCGCGTGCGCAAGCTTCGGGCTAGATCGCGCGCCTGTCCCGCCGCTTCCACCCTCGCCCGTGCCGCGCGCACGTCGGGCCGCCTATCGATGAGCTCATCGGTTATACCGGCGTTGTTTACTGCGGCGAGCGCCGGCCAGGGATCGGCCGCACGGATCACCGCCGACTCCGTATCCGCTCCGATCAGGTAGGCGAGCGCCAGTTGGGCGCGGCGGCGGTCGGCCTCCGCCGCGCGCGCGTCGTTCGCCGCGCGCAGCGCATCCACTCGCAGGCGGGAGACGTCCGCCTGCGCGATGTCGCCCGCCCTGAGGCGCAACTCGGCGGCGCGCATCGAGGTCTCGAACAGCTGCGCGTTGTCGCGAGCGATATCGGTCTTGTCCTGCGCGAACACCAGGTCGTAATATCCGGAGCGCAGAGCAAGCCGCTGCTGTCGATAGGTATCGGAAAGATCTTCGCTACTCGCCGATTCAAGGCTCCTCGCGGCGGCGATGCGCAGCTCGCGCCGATCGCCGCGCTCGATGACCTGGTCGATGCGGACCGTGCTGTCGACCGTCTTGTCGCGATACGGACCGGCGCCGATTCCCGCCCCGGGGTTGATTTGCGAGACGCCGAGGCTCAGCGTTGGATTCGGATGCGCGCCGGCGGCGAGCGTATTGGCCCCCGCCGCCTCGACGGCGCGCCTGGCGGCCTGTAGCTCGCGACTGCGCGTTTGCAGGAGCCCTTCGGCTTGGGCGAGCGTCAGCGCGGTCAGATCGATCGTTTGACCGGGAGCAGCGAACGGCTGTGCGAATGCGAAACCTATCAGCATCCTGCCCGCCAGTTGGATGGAGAGCCTGGACATGGGGAGCGGAATTCTATTCAATGTGCCTGACAACTGACTGACGGTATTGGAGAAAAATCTCAAAAAATCATGCTCGTTCTAGGCATAGAGACTTCCTGCGACGAGACCGGAGTGGCTGTCTACGACAGCGACCGCGGCCTGCTCGCCCATGGATTGCATTCGCAGGTGGCACTTCACGATCAGTACGGAGGTGTCGTGCCCGAGCTCGCCTCCCGCGATCACATCCGGCGCCTGCTCCCCCTTGTCCGCGGGGTTCTGCGCGAATCCGGCACCGAAGCGTCACAGCTCGACGCCGTAGCCTACACGCAAGGGCCAGGCCTCGCCGGAGCGCTGCTGGTCGGCGCCGCCGTCGCGAACAGTCTGGCATTCGGCCTCGGAATCGCGGCGATCGGCGTGCATCATCTCGAGGGGCACCTGCTCTCGCCCTTGCTGGAGAAAAATCCCCCGGGATTTCCGTTCGTCGCGCTGCTCGTTTCGGGTGGCCACACCCAGCTGATGCGCGTGGCCGGAGTCGGGGAATACCAGATGCTCGGCGAGACGCTCGACGACGCTGCGGGCGAAGCCTTCGACAAGACCGCGAAGCTGCTCGGACTGGGCTACCCCGGAGGGCCCGCGCTCGCCAGGCTCGCCGAAAACGGCCGACCCGGGCGCTTCGCGTTCCCTCGCCCGATGCTCGAGCAGCTCGAGAAGACAGGTGATCTCGATTTCAGCTTCAGCGGACTGAAGACGGCCGTCGTGACGCTCACGCACCGGCGCGTCCCCGGAGACGTCGCGACCGACGAGCAGTGGCGCTGCGACGTGGCAGCCGCCTTCCAGGAAGCGGTGGCGGAAGTCCTCGTGGCGAAATCACGCGCCGCACTCGCCCTCCTGGGCCTGGACCGGCTGGTCGTTGCCGGCGGAGTGGGCGCCAATGCAAGGCTGCGTGTCCTGCTCGGTGCCGCCGCGTTGCGCGACGGCTTCAGCGTTTTCTACCCCGCGCTGGAATTCTGCACCGACAACGGGGCGATGATCGCGCTGACGGGCGCGCTCCGGCTGCAGGCGGGTGCGGCGGCGGGCAAAGCCTATCGATTCACCGTCCGGCCGCGCTGGGACCTTGGCGCTTACGGTTCCGGAGCGAACTAGCCCGCCGGCGGAGCTTCCCTCTCTCCGATTCTGCGT
>DASSJA010000383.1:0-4848 GCA_035691445.1 Burkholderiales bacterium
GTATTGGGGACCACCGACGCGATTCGGGGTCCCATCGGAGATCACGCTCATCCGCCTGGTCAGGGAATAAGGATCGAGGCGATCGCAGCGGGGAAACGATCCTTTCGCCGCGTGCGAGCGCGAGACGTTGACTTGCCACGCCACGAAATGTACATTCCATATGTACATTTAGGAGTATCCGATGAAAGACGTCAAGGTCACCGTGCTGCGGCAGAGACTCCCCGAGTACATGGCTCGCGTTCGCCGCGGAGAGCGCGTCCGGGTCACTTCGCGCGGGCGGGTGATCGCCGAGATCGCGCCTCCTTCGGCGGCGAAGGACGACGCCGAAGCCGCCCGCAAGCGCTTGCGCGGAAGCGTGCGGCGCTACGAGCGTCCGCTCGATCCGGTGATCGATCCGGGGGAGTGGGACGCGAACCGGTGATCCTGCTCGACACCCACGCCCTCGTCTGGTGGGTCACCGATGCTGCGCGGCTGTCGCCTCGAGCGAAACGAGCGATCCGGGGCGCATTGCGCGGGGAACAGGTAGTCGCCTCGGCGATCAGCCTGTTCGAGATCTCGACGGCGATCCGCCGCGGGAGACTCGTGCTCGCGATACCCCCGGAGCAATGGCTCGCCGACGTACGTCTCTTGCCCGAGCTGCGCATCGAGCCGGTAAGCGCCGAGATCGCGGAGGTTGCGGGCTCTTTCGACGAAGCGGTTCCCGGCGATCCCGCCGACCGAATCATCGCCGCCACCGCCATCGCCCTGCGCGTGAAGCTCGTCACCGCGGACAAGCGGCTACGTCGCGCGCCGCGCTTGCAGACGGTGTGGTAGGAATTCGGGGATAGGAGACTCGCTCATGCTTATCGCCAAATGGTTCGTGATCGCGATCCCGCTGCTCGGAGACTCGCAATGCCCGTGAGGAAGATCCTCATAGCCGATGATTCATCCACCGCCCGCCACGTTCTCTTCCAGATGCTGGCAAGGCACGGCTACCGGTGCATATTGGCCGAGACCGCCAAAGAGGCCCTGGAGAAGGCGAAAACCGAAAAACCGGACCTCATCCTGCTGGACGTCGTCATGCCGGATATGAGCGGCTTCGAGCTGACGCGCATCATCACGCGCGACGATGCGACCAAGCACATCCCGGTGATTCTCTGCACCAGCAAGAGCCACGAGACTGACCGGCTATGGGGCCTGCGGCAGGGCGCGACGAGCTACGTGGTGAAACCGGTTGACGAGAGCGATCTCCTCGCCAAGATCACCGCGCTGGGCTGAATCCGCGCCGGTCTAGCGGTTGTGCCCGTCGCCGTGCGGTTTGGGCGCCGAGGGCCCCGAGGGCGCAGGGTGGGGAACGTTGCCCGGAACCGGGCGCGCCTGCGGAAATGCGGCGACCGGCGGCGCGGGCGGGCGGCTCACGGGGGCGCGGAATTCAGGGCGCGGTTCGACTCTTGGCGCGACGGCGGGAACCGGCTCAGGTCTGCGCGGATTCGGCCGTTCCGAGACCGCAGGAACCGTTTCGGGCCTGCGCGGACTCGGGCGTTCCGCGACGGGCGCCTGCGGGCGGACGTGGGCCTCATGCACCTCCGGCCGATTCAGGGAGCCGTTGCGCGTCGTCGGTGCGAGCGGACCCTGCCACCGGAAATCGCGGCGCTGGCCGGCGAGCGCGCCGCCGCCGAATCGCTGCTGCAGGGCCGCGATGTGATACGGCACGCCCCGGCGATGCGTGGGGTCGTGCTGCCATGCGACCGGCTGCGCGGTTCTCCCACGCTCCGGCCGAGTGACGACCACGGTGCGATTCACTATCACGTTGGTGACGTTCACGACGGTGACACGGCGCTGGCGCCAGTCGCAGTGGCTGAAGAAGAATCCGGTGCCCACGGTGATGCCCACGCCCCAGGCGAATCCCGGCACGTATCCGGGATACGCGTAATACCCGGGCCAGGGGGCCCAGTACACGGGTGGATACGCCGGCCACCACCAGGATCCGTACACCACGCGCGGGTCGTAATACGGCACGTAGACGACTTCCGGACTGACCGGCTCGATGGCGTAGGCGTCTCCCTGCTGGATCACGAAGGCCTGCTCCGTGGATCGCAGATTGCCGGCCTGGTACGCCCTTTGCCGCAGGTTCTGAACCGTTTCCATGACCTGCGGCTCCTGCGCGATGAAAACGTCCCCGAGCCGCGCGGTCCACTCGATCTGCTGGTCCATCATCGCAAGGACCTGCGGAAACGCGGCGAGCGACCTGACGCTGGGGTCCCAATCCCTCTGCTCGACCGCGTTGACCGCGTCCTCCCCCTTCAGGCCGGGGTTCGCCCTGGACCAGCGCGCCGCTTCCACCACTTCGAGCGGGTAGGTGGACGCCATGAGGATCTGCGACAGAAGCGAGTCGGGGTAGAGCGCGATCGGCGCGAGCATCTGATCGAGCTCCGGTTGGGTCGCTGCAGCACTGGGCGGGGCGGGCGGATAGGTCTGCGCGAGGGCGACCGACACCGAAAACAGCAGCACCAGCAGTTGCCGAAAAGCATGTCCGAAGAACGCTTTCATGAGCACCTCCTATCGCAAGCGAAGGCAGGCGTGTCGTTCCTCACCCTAGGTCAATACCAGCAGAATCAGGATAGACCTCATGCTCACAAAACGCACGGGCGGTGGCGGCGGTTGAACGGGTCAATGATCTTGATTGTAAGAATTCATGTCGACAGCCGCCTTCAATCTTCCGGCCGGAAACTGATGTCGCCATACTGGGCGCTCGCTTTTTCACGGGTGTTGCTCGCGTCGGTCATCACCCCCACCGCGACGATGTCCCAGGGTTCCTCGCCGAAAGCGCGCCGGTAGTCCTCCAGCACGTTGCGCCGCAGCTCGCGCCATTCGCCGATGTGGCCGCCCCCGGTTTCGACGACGATGGTCTGGATCTTCGCGGTCCGGTCGTTCGCGACGATGGTGCCGACCGGTGCGTCTCCCGACGAGGTGTACATGATGATGGCGTAGGGCATCTTCTCGCCCGTGAGCGCCTTGTAGAGCGAGAGTGCGAAACGCTCGCCGATATCCAGGCGCGTCACGTCGCCGTGGAAGGCGACGATGACGCGCGCCGCCGAGTCGTCGCGGGAAGGAATGCGAGGGTCGGTGTGCATGGGAGGCTGCATCACGCGCCAGCGCCACTCGACCACCGGATAGCGGGCCGGATCGAAGCGGACCCGCCGGTAATACCCCGAGGCCGAGCCGTCGGCGCGCCCCTCGAGCACCACGCCCGAGCCGCTCTCGACGAGGCGATACTCGCTCCTCGTCGCGAAGGGCGAAACGATGAATCGGCCCCAGTCGCCGGGCGGTGCCCCGCCCGCGCGGCCCTCGGAAAACCTCGCTGCCTCGACCAGCGCGCCCGCCTCTCGCGGGAGTCCGGCGACGATCGCGGTCGAGCCAAGCAGCTCCTCGGCGGGGACGCCGACGCAGCCTGCGAGTGCCGCGCAACAGGCGAGCGCTGCCGCGTTGCGGAGAAGTCTCGTCGCGTGGACCACGGGTCGGCACCGGGAGGAAGGTTCCCCGAGTTTGACACGAAGGGGTTGGTTTGGAGACTATTTCTTGAACTATCCCGACCCCCCGTCGTCCATCGAAGGAGACCAATGTCCGGAAGTCACTCGCGCCCCCGCTCGGCGGGCACTCTGTGCCGTTTCGCTCTGCTCGCCGCGTTCCTTGTCCCCGCCGCGGCGAGCGCGCGCTCCGTCACCCCCCGCGCAGCGCTCACCCCGGAAGAGCGCGTCGTCATCGACATGTTCGAGAAGGCGAAGCGCTCAGTGGTGTACATCTCGACCTCCGAGCGCGTGCGCGACTTCTGGACGCGCAACGTCCGCAGCATCCCTCAAGGGACGGGTTCGGGATTCTTCTGGGACGGCCAGGGTGACATCGTGACCAACTATCACGTGATCTCCGGGGCGTCCGAGGCGAGGGTGCGCCTGAACGACGGCCGCGACTATCCGGCGACGCTGGTCGGGGCAAGCCCTTTTCACGACATCGCGGTGCTGCGAATCAAGGTCCCGTCGAACCGGCCTCCGCCTTTGCCGCTCGGCACGAGCCACGACCTGCGCGTGGGGCAGAGCGTCTACGCGATCGGCAATCCCTTCGGCCTGGACTGGACCCTGACCACCGGCATCGTATCGGCGCTCGACCGCGCGCTCGACAACGACGACGGCACCACCATCGAGCACCTGATACAGACCGATGCCGCGATCAATCCGGGAAACTCGGGCGGCCCTCTGCTCGACAGCGCGGGCCGGCTGATCGGCATGAACACGGCGATTTACAGCCCGAGCGGAGCCTCTGCGGGGATCGGCTTCGCCGTACCGATCGACATCGTCAACCGCGTCGCACCCGCGCTCATCGCGCGGGGCCGCTACGCGCCTCCCTCGCTCGGCATCGAGATCGACCAGGATTTGAACGATCTGCTCAGCGAGCGCCTCAACGTCGAGGGCGTCTTCGTGCTCAAGCTCGTTCCCAACGGGCCGGCCGCGGCGGCGGGACTGCGTGCGGCGCGGGTCGAGCGCGGCAACGTGCTCGTGCCCGGCGACGTGATCGTCTCAGTCGGCGGCAAGCCGGTCAGCACCGTGTCCAAGCTCCAGGCACGCCTGGACGATTTCAATCCGGGCGACAGGGTCAGCCTCGGCGTCCTGCGCGGCGAAAAGCGCATGACGCTCGAGGCGACGCTCGCCGCCGGACGCTGAGCCGCACGCGTGACCTCGGCCGGCCCGCGACCGGTGAAGATAGGGATAGCCGCGGCCCAGAGCGTCTCCGGACTGCTGCAGATCCCGGACGGCGCGCGCGCCTGTTACGTGCTCGCGCACGGCGCGGGCGCCGGCATGATGCATCCCTTCCTCG
>DASSJA010000384.1:0-3534 GCA_035691445.1 Burkholderiales bacterium
GTGCCCGCAAGGACCTGAGCATGCGCAGGGGCGACGCCCCGGCGCATCGACTCCGGAGGTCAGGCGACCAGGGCGCGCAGCCCCGGGTGCCGCGCGAAGAACGGCAGCTTCTCCGCCCAGGAGTCCAGCCCCCAGACGTGCCCCGCGCGCTCGACGATCAGTGTGAAGAGCACGCCCGCGTACACGATGTGGTAGTCGAGCAGGAAATTGTTCTTGTTCTCGATGTACGGGAAATCCATGTGCGCGGTCCAGTACAGCAGCACCAGCAGGATGCCGAAGCCGGCGCTCGCGCGCACGAACAGCCCGAAGAGCAGCGACAGGCCGATCAGCAGGTGGCCGTAGCCCACCAGGAACGTCAGGATCGGCGCCACGGCGGGAGCCGTGAACGGCGCGTACACGTCGTGGAAGGTCTTCGTCCCCTTCAGGAACCCGGCCACGCTCCAGTGGGGATCGAACACCTGGTGCGAGGCGGCGTAGAGAAAGGTCCACGCCATGGCCAGCCGGAAGAATACGATCAAAGCCCTTTTCGTCGCTGCGTTGTCCATGTTTCCTCCTTTTCGTTTGTGGCGCTCAGCCGTTCAGGGTCCGCTTCATATCCTGGTACTCGTTCGCGGGGATCTCGCCCGTCGCGTAGCCGCGAATCTCCCTCGAGTCCCGGATACGCTCTCATCCTGCCCCCGGCCGCGAAGCCGGTATTGATCTAGGTCAAACGCCGTCGAACCACGCCCGTCGCGACCGCCACGCCGGCCAGAATCGTCACGATACCCGCCGCGTGAAAAAGATGGAAGGACTCGCCGAGGAACGCGATGGCGAGCAGCGTGCCGAACGCGGGCAGCAGGTGGATCGTGAATCCCGCCGCATTGGCGCCGACGACCGACACGCCGCGGTTCCAGCAGATGAAGGCGGCGACCGAGGCCGCGAGGCCCACGTAGAGCACCGCGGCCGCGCCCTTTGCTCCAGGCCAGTGCGGCGGCGATTGCCACGCCTCCAGCGCAAAGACCGGGAGAAGAATCAGGGTGCCGATCAGCGAGATCACGAACAGGAACGCGGTCCCGTCGAGCTCCGGCGGCCGGCGCTTGAGCAGAACGGAGTACACGCCCCATACCGGCATGGCGAGCAGGATCAGCGCGTCGCCCCGGTGGAACTCCAGGCGCACGAGGCTCGCCGGATCGCCGCGGGCCATGATGACGAGGATCCCGGCGAGCGAGATCAGCATCCCCGCGATCTGCCGGCGCGTGCCGCGCTCGCGCTCGATCGCCCAGGAGCACAGCAGCATGAAGGCCGGGAACGAGGAGTTGATCAGCACGGCGTTCACCGCGGTGGTGGTCTTCAGCCCCGCGTAGATCATCGACTGGAACAGCGCCACGCCGAGAAACGACAGCGCGAGCAGGAGACCGATGCTCCGCCGGATCACGCCCCATTGCCCGCGCAGCCGCGGCAGCGCGAAGGGCGCGAGGGCGAGCACCGCGATCAGCCAGCGCCAGAAATTCAGCGCGAGCGGCTCGAAGTCGTCGCGCAATGCGCGGCCGAGGACCCAGTTGCCGGCCCAGAACAGCGACGCCAGCGCGAGGAGCAGGAACGCGGTGCCGCGCGAAGTCCGCACTACGCCCGATTCATTTCGAAACCCGCCTGTCCCCGCCCGACACGACCCTCAGCCGGCCCGCGGCCTCGCGCCCGCGGCTCTCCTCGAGCGCCGCTCCCTGCTCTTCCAGGTAGGCCTTCAGCGCTTCCGCCGGCAGCGGCTTGCTGAAGTAGTAGCCCTGCATCTCGTCGCAGCCCCTGCGCTCGAGGAAGCGCACCTGGTCGCGCGTCTCGACGCCCTCGGCGACGACCTTGAGCCCCAGGCTGCTCGCCATGGCGAGGATCGTCTCGGTGATCGCGACGTCGCTCGCGTCGACCGGAATGCCCCGGATGAACGACGCGTCGATCTTCACGCAGTCGATCGGCAGGCGTTTCAGGTACGCGAGCGAGGAGTAGCCGGTCCCGAAGTCGTCGATCGTGAGCCGCACGCCCATCGCCCTGAGATTGCGCAGCAGCTTCACCGCCTGCACCGGATCCGGGAGCATCACGCTCTCGGTCACCTCGAACTCGATCCAGCGCGGATCCATCCCCGTCGCCTTTATCGTGTCCGCGACGTCGTCCAGCAGGCTGGCGCTCATGAACTGCCGCGCCGACAGGTTCACCGCCATCCGGAACATCGGCAGGCCCTGCGCGGTCCACTCCTGCGCCTGCAGGCAGGCGGCGCGGAGCGCCCATTGTCCGATCGGAACGATCAGGCCGGTCTCCTCCGCGAGCGGCACGAGCTGATCGGGCAGGACCAGGCCCACGCTCGGGTGCTGCCAGCGCAGCAGGCACTCGATCCCGGTCACGCGCCCGGAGCGCGCCTCGACCTTGGGCTGGTAGTGCAGGCTCAGCTCGTTGCGCTCCAGCGCGTGGCGCAGCGCGGCCTCGAGCTCGAGCCGCTCGACCGAGCCGGGGTTCATCTCGCTCGCGTAGTACTGGCAGGTATTCTTGCCCTGCTGCTTCGCGCGGTACATCGCGATGTCCGCGTTCTTCAGCAGGGCCCGCAGATCCTCGCCGTCCACCGGAGAGACGCTGACGCCGATGCTCGCCGTGATCTGGAATTCCTTGCCGTACACCGTCATCGGCTTCGCCACCTCGACGAGGATCTTCTCGGCCACCTGGGCGAGGTCGCCCCGGCCCTGGAACGCCTCGATCAGCACCACGAACTCGTCGCCGCCCTGCCGCGCGATCGTGTCCGACCTGCGTACGCAGCGCGCCACCCTGCCCGCCACGTTCTGCAGGAGACGGTCGCCCGCCTCGTGGCCCAGGGCGTCGTTGATGTTCTTGAAGCGGTCGAGGTCGATGAACAGGAGCGCCACGCCGCGTCCCTCGCTCTTCGCCACGGCGAGGGCGCGATTGGCCCGCTCGGCGAGCAGCAGCCGGTTGGGCAGTCCCGTCAGGGGGTCGTGCGTCGCCGCGAACCTGACCACCTCCTCCGCCTGCCGCCTCTCCTTGATTTCCCGCCGGGCGAGCACGATCAGGAGGCCGAGCAGGCCCAGGTTGAACACGGTCGCGACGGCGGCGGTGATGACGCTCAGGTCCGAGCTGCGCCGGGATTGCTCGGTGCGGCGCGCGAGCCGCCCGTCGGCCGCGCCCAGGAGCTCGGCGGTGAGAAGCTGCACGCGGTGAATCGTCGCCGTGCCCGCCGTCTCGCGGATTTTCCGGATGGTCGCGGCGACCCCGCCGCGGCGGTGGATCTCGATCAGCGTGGCGAAGCGCTCGCGCTCCTCGCCGATCTGCGCGCCGAGCTGCTCGACCTGCTGCATCTGGTCGGGGATCGCTCCCGACAGCGTCCGCAGCGTGTCGACGGGCTTCGCGGCGCGCTCGAGCAGCGCGTGCGCCCGCTCCAGGCGGTCGCGCTCGCCGGTGATGATGTAGCCGCGCAGCTCGATCTGCGAATCGCCTACGTCGTCCTGGACGTCCCGCAGCGCCTCGACGGCTTTCAGGGTGTTTTCGACGATGACCGAGGCC
>DASSJA010000385.1:0-6280 GCA_035691445.1 Burkholderiales bacterium
AAATTGGGGTCGGGGAGCCCCGGACGCGCGACGAGCAGGAAGGTCCTGGAAGAGCCTTGCCCGTGGGCGGCGGCGGCGAGGACGAGCGCGAGCAGCGCGGCCCGAGTGATCCGCTTGGCCGACACCGACCGGGCCTTCAGCGCAGCCCGAGCGCTGCGACCGCGGGGATGTGCCCGCGGGCGCCGGCCGTCACCGCGCGCGCGCGCCAGAGCAGCTCCTCCCACAATCCCCCCGGATCCTTGCGAAACACGAGATCGGGGTCCGCGTCGAGCACATACCACAGTCCGCGGTCCACCTCCTGCCGGAGCTCGCCCGGTCGCCAGGCGACGTAGCCCACGTAGTAGCGCGCCTCGTTGGGTGTCTCCTCGATGATGTGGTCGACCACCGTGCCCTGGGTCGCGAGAAACAGCTCCTTCATCATCTGGATCGATCCCGGCCCCGGGGTGTGGTCGATGTGGACCACCGCGAAAACGGCCTGGCGCAGCATCGGTCCGCCGAAGTACACCGGGTCGCGCACCAGCTTCGAGGGCGCGTGCTCGGGAAACAGGCTCGCGAGCGAGCGCCCCGTGGGGCGATTCACGATGACGCCGACGTGCCGGTTGCCCTCGAGAGGCACGGCGAGCAGGACAGTCGCCCGGTAGTCGGGGTCGATCAGGCGCGGCGCGGCGACGAGAGTCACGGCACCCCCCGGGTCGCTTTCCTGGGCGCGGGCGCTCGTCAGCGGCATGCAAGCCAGACCGATCCCCGCAAAAACCGCGAGCGCGCGCATCGCCATCTCCTGCTGTTTCACTTCCGCCGGAGTGTAGCCGAAGAGCCGGATCTTGGGAGGGACGCGATCGGCGCGCGGCGAAAGCAATTCGTCAGGTGATCGTTGACCATCCCGACCGCCTGCATGAAGGCGTACACGATGGTGGATCCGACGAAGCGGAAGCCGCGCTGCTTCAGATCCCTGCTGATCGCGTCGGAAACGGCCGTGCGGCCGGGCACGTCTTTCATGCCGCGCCGCCGGCTCTGCAGCGGGCGCCCGTTCACGAAGCCCCATAGGTAGGCATCGAAGCTGCCGAACTCGCGCCGCACCTCGAGGAAGGCCCGGGCGTTTCCGATCGCCGCTTGGATCTTGAGCCGGTTGCGCACGATTCCGGCGTCCGCCATCAACCGCCTCACGTCGCGCGCGCCGAAGCGCGCCACTTTCACGGGGTCGAAGCGCGCGAACGCCCTGCGGTAGCCGTCGCGCTTGTTGAGTATCGTCGACCACGACAGGCCCGCCTGCGCTCCCTCGAGAATCAGGAACTCGAAGAGGCGCCGGTCGTCATGGACGGGAACGCCCCATTCCTCGTCGTGGTAGCGGCGGTAGAGATCGCTTCCGAGACACCACAGGCAGCGGCGCCTGGCGTCGACTCGATTCATCGCTCCATGATACCGTCTGGAAACGGAGGGAGGAGGAGCGGATCTTTGCTGGTGGCGATCGATATCGGAGGTACCTTCACCGACCTGATGGCGTTCGACGAGGCCACCGGCCGCTTCTCGCAGGCGAAGAGCCTCACCACTCCCGCCCGGCTCGTCCAGGGCATCGTCGATTGCCTGAAAAAGAGCGGCGTGGACTGCTCGGGCGTCGGCGAGCTGATCCACGGCTCGACCACGGCGATCAACACCCTGATCGAGAGAAAGGGCGCGAAGACCGGCCTGATCGTGACCCGCGGAACGCGCGACGTCTACTCCATCGGCCGCGGCAACCGGCCAGAATCCTACAATCTTTTTTTCCACCGGCACCGTCCGCTCGTTCCCCGCCGGCTGACCCTGGAAATCGGCGAGCGCGTGCTCGCCTCGGGGGAGGTGCTCGAGCCCCTGGATGGAGCGAGCGTCGAGGCGGCGTGCCGCAGGCTCGCGGAAGAGGGCGTGGAGGCGGTCGCGGTCTGCTTTCTGCACTCCTACGTCAATCCGCAGCACGAGCGCGAGGCCGGAGCGATCGTTCGCAGGCTGCTGCCCGGCGCCTATCTCTCGCTTTCCCACCGGATCCTGCGCGAGTACCGCGAATTCGAAAGGACCTCCACGACGGTGGTCAATGCCTACATCGGGCCGAAAGTCGGCGGCTACGTGCGCGGCCTCAAAGCGAGCCTCGCGGAAATCGGCATTCGAGGTGAGCTGACCATCATGCAATCGAACGGAGGAGTGATGACGCCCGAGGCCGCGACCGAGCGCCCGGTGACGATGATGGAATCGGGGCCGGTCGGCGGAATCATCGCTTCCGCACAAGTCGGGCGCACGCTGAAATTCCCGAACGTAATTTCCTTCGACATGGGCGGCACGACGGCCAAGGCGAGCCTGATACGCGGAGGCGAGCCCACCATGGCTCCGGGCTACTACGTCGGCGGCTACGCGAGCGGCCACCCGGTGATGGTGCCGGTGATCGATGTCGTCGAAGTGGGCGCGGGCGGGGGCAGCATCGCGTGGATCGACGAGATCGGCGCGCTCAAGGTGGGACCCCGGAGCGCTGGCGCCGAGCCCGGGCCGATCTGCTACCGCGGCGGCGGCGAGGAGCCTACGATCACCGATGCGAACCTGGTGCTCGGGCGGCTCGATCCGGACGATTTCCTCGGCGGGGAGATGCTCCTCGACGCCGAGGCGGCGAAGGCCGGCATCGAGCGCAGTATCGCGGCCCCGCTCAGGCTCGGCGTGACCGCGGCGGCGCAAGCCATCGTCGACATCGCGGTCTCCAAGATGTCGCTCGCGGTGCGCGAGGTTTCGGTCGCGAAAGGGTACGATCCGCGCGACTTCGCGCTGGTCGCCTCGGGCGGCGCAGGCCCCCTTCACGTGACGGCGATCGCGCGCGAGCTGCACATCCCCCGAGTCATCGTGCCGCGGTACCCCGCGCATTTCTCGGCCCTGGGCATGCTCTCGGCCGACGAGCGCCACGATTTCATCCGCACCTTCTACGCCGAGCTGGGCGCGGTCGATTTCCGGCGTGTCGACCGCGTGATCGCGGAGATGGCCGCGGAGTCCGACTCCGTGCTGAGAAACGGAAAGGACGTCGAGCACCGGATCCATCTCGATCTGCGCTACGTCGGCCAGGAGTTCACGCTGTCCGTTTCCGCGACCGCGAAGCAGATCAAGGCGGGCGACAGGCACGCCATCCGCGCAGCGTTCGACCGCCTGTACGAGCGGCGATACGCCCATCATTCGCCCGACGAGCCGGTCGAGATCGTCAACGTCCGGCTAGCCGCGATCGGAAAACGGGCGGCCATGAAGGTCCCGCGGCTCGCCGCGAAGGGCAAGGCGAAGGCTTCTCACAGGGTCCGGGCGTACCTGGGCGATCCGCGCCCGGTATCCTGTCCCGTATACCGGCGCGAGAACCTGGGAGCGGGCGGGCGCATCACGGGACCCGCCCTGGTGCGAGAGCACGGAACCACCACGGTGCTCTTCCGGGGCGACGCGTGCGTGGTCGCCGCGACAGGCGAGCTGGTGATCTCGGTGAGGGGTGGAGCATGAAGGCCAGACTGGATCCGGTCACGCTCGAAGTGATCCGCAACGCGCTGCCCGCGATCGCCAACGAGATGGCGGCGGACCTGCAGCGCACCTCCTACAACATGATGATCTACGAGGTACGCGACTTCTGCACCGCGCTCGTCGGGGCCGGCGGCGAGCTGATCAGCCAGAACGTCGGCGGCGTGTCGCATTTCGTCGCGGACCTGGGCGTCATCATCGGCGACGCGGTGAAGCGCTACGGCAGGAAAGGCTTCAGGCAGGGCGACGTCCTCATCACCAACCACCAGGCGGTCGCCGGGCAGCACCTGAACAATGTGGTGGTCTACGTCCCGTATTTCTTCGAAGGCGAGCTGCTCGCCTTCTCGATGGTGCGCGCCCACTGGATCGACGTCGGCGGCACGAGCACGGGCTTCGGCGCAGGCCCCGAGGTGCCCGATCCGTGGCAGGAAGGCCTGCAGCTCGATCAGCTGAAGATCTACGACGCCGGAAAGCTCGACGCGACGCTCCACCGTGTCATCCGCGACAACATCCGCTTTCCCGAATCGTCGCTGGGTGACATGAACTCGCAGATCGCCTCCTGCAGGCTGGGCGCGCGGCGGCTCGACGAGCTGTTCGGCAGGTACGGCAGGAATACGGTTCTCGCGGCCATCGCGCGGATCTTCGACGAGACCGAGACCAAGTGCCGGAAGGTCGTCGGGCGCCTCGCGGACGGGGTCTACGAAGCCGAGTCCTTCTTCGACGACGACGGGGTCACCCCGGACGAGCGCGTGCGCATCCACGCCAAGGTCACCGTCAAGTCCGGCAGCATGACGATCGACTTGTCCGGGTGTTCCTCCGAGCGCAAGGCGGCGGTGAACGCGCGCACGCTCGCGGGCGCGCGTGTCGCCTACAAGGCCCTCACCGGCCCGCTCGATCCGGTCAACGAAGGATCGTTCCGCGCGCTCGAGGTGATCATTCCCGAAGGCAACGTCATGATGGCGCGCTACCCCGCGCCCATGGCCGGCTGGAGCCTTTTCGTTCCCACCGTCGTCGAGACCATCGTCAGCTCGCTCGCCCGGGCGATGCCCGACAGGATTCCGGCCGCGCACCACGGCCTGCTCGGCGGGTCGGTGGTGTTCTTCGGCGTGGACCCGAAATCCAGGCGCCGCTTCGTGGTGCAGAGCATAGAGGGCGGAGGCTGGGGCGGCCGGCCGTTCGAGGACGGTGAGTCGGCCACCGTCTCGGTCTGCCAGGGCGACGTGCGCAACGGCTCGATCGAGGGCATCGAAATGAAGTGCCCGGTGATCGTGAAGGCCAGATCGCTGAGGCGCGACTCCGCCGGCGCGGGAAAATTCCGCGGAGGACTCGGCGTCGATCTCGAGGTGCGCAACTTCGTCGACGGCAAATGGAATTTCGAGCGCGCCAACCGCCGCGGATGTCCGGCGTGGGGGCTGTGGGGCGGCAAACCCGGCGAAAGCGGCGGGTATTATCTTCGCGGCGCCGGCGAGAGCGGGTTCCGGATGATGCACGGCAGCCACAGGCCGGTGCCCGCGGATTCGGAGGTCATCGTGCGTACGGGCGGCGGAGGGGGATGGGGCGAGCCGCTGGAGCGCGACCCGGAGCGCGTGCGCTGGGACGTGCTCGAGGAATTCGTGTCGCGCGACGCCGCGCGCGACCAGTACGGCGTCGTGCTCGACGACGACCTATCGGTGAACGAGGCCGCGACGCGGGCGCTGCGGCACCGCCCGACGTGACGATCCTCGAACGACTCGGCGCTCGCGTGGCCCGCGCCGGACTCTCCGAGCGGGAGCGGCAGGCCGCGCGGCTGCATGTCGTCGATACCGTGGGCGCCTGGGTCGCGGGCAGCGCGACCGCGGAAGGACGCGCGCTGCTCGAATTCGGGAGCGCGGGTGGCGCCGACCTGCCGACCCGCGTCGCCACGCACTGCGCGCTCGCGCGCCTCTCGGAGATCGACGACATTCATCGGGTCTCGGCCACGACACCGGGCGCGCTCGTCGTTCCGGCGGCGTTGACGATCGCCGCAGTGCGCGGCGGCTCGCTCGCGGAAGCCGTCGCGGCCGGCTACGAAGCGATGACGCGGCTGGGTACGGCGTTGAACGGGCCAACGATGCTCTCACGCGGCATCTGGCCGACCTACCTCGCCGCGCCGTTCGCGGTGGCTGCGGCCGCCTCGCGCCTTCTGGGACTGGAGGAAAAGCAGGCGGCGCGCGCGCTCGCCATCGCGCTCGGTTTTTCCTCGCCCGCGGTCGGCCGGCAGAGCGGTCCGAGCGGGTCGCGCTGGCTCGCGATCGGCAACGCAGCGCGAAACGGGATGGCCGCCGCGCTCGCCGCGCAAGCCGGTTTTTCCGGCGACCCGGGCATTGTCGAGGGAGATTTTTTCCCCTCCGTCTACGGCCTTTCGCCCGACCCGGCGGCGCTGCTCGAGGAGCACCCGGCGTTGAGCGACACGAGCTTCAAGCCCTGGTGCGCAGCGAAGCAGACCATGGCCGCGGCCCAGGCGCTCCGGGAGATCATCGATGGAGGCGTGCCGCCGTCGTCGGTGTCGAATCTCGCCGTGGGTGTCCCGCCGCTCACTCTCAGGATGGTCGACCACGATATCGTCGCGGGCGAGCGCGCTTCCTACCTCACCAGCGTCTCCTACCAGATGGCCTTGATCGCCCTGCATCCGGACGCCACCATCGACGTCAGGCAGACGCCCGAGTCCGTTCCCGCCGAGATCCGGGACCTCATGGCGAAGATTTCAGTGAGCGCCGATGAGGAGCTGCTGCAGCACTATCCGCAATCCTGGCCGGCACGG
>DASSJA010000386.1:0-4041 GCA_035691445.1 Burkholderiales bacterium
GACGCGGCCTATCTCGCCGTGACGGGCAACGCGGTCATGCAGGCGCTGAGGATCGCTTCGCTCCGTGCCCAGATCGTGACCGTCGAGGCGATCCTCGGCCAGGATCGGGAAAACCTGAAACTCGTGCAGGTGGCGTTTGCCGCGGGGTCGGTGTCGCGCCTGGATACCGTGACCGCGGAGAGCCAGCTCGCCAGCGACGCGACCCTCTTGCCGCCGCTGCGCCAGGAACTCGACCTCGCCCGACACGCCCTGGCTATCGTTCTGGGGCGGCCTCCCGCGGGCGCGGCTCTGCCCGAGTTCGATCTTTCGCAGCTGGCATTGCCGCGACGCCTTCCGGTAAGCCTGCCGTCCGAGCTCGCGCATAGACGTCCCGACATACTGGCTGCGGAGGCGCAGTTGCACGCCGCGACGGCGGCCGTAGGCATCGCCGACGCCAATCTCTATCCGCGCATCACCCTCTCGGCATCGACCAGCCAGCAAGCCACCGAGCCGGGCAAGTTGTTCGATCGCGCGAGCAACGCGTGGAGTTTTTCGGGCGCGCTCCTCGCGCCGATTTTCGATGGCGGCACGCTGCGCGCGGAAAAGAGGGCAGCTGTCGACGCATTGCATGCAAGCGCGGCGAATTACGAGCAGACGGTGCTGGTGGCGTTCAGCCAGGTTGCGGATTCGCTGCAGGCTCTCGGCCACGACGCCGAGCAGCTCGAGGCCCAGGGGCATGCCCAGGATGCCGCGCGAGAGAACCTGAATCTCACGCGCGAGAGCTACAACGAAGGCAATGTCGGCGTGCTGCAGGTTCTCGACGCGGAGCGTCTGTACCAGCAGGCACGCCTCGGCTACGTGCGCGCGCAGGCGCAACGGTACCTGGACACGGCGCAGCTCTTTCTCGCGCTGGGGGGCTCGGGGCCGGAAACGGATCAGCCCGCCGGCCGGAGGGACTGACCGTGTCGGAGACGGAAAAGGCGGATGCTAGGTTCATGCGCCAGGCGCTGCTGCTCGCCAGCCGCGCTCAAGACGAAGGCGAGGTGCCGGTGGGAGCGGTGGTGGTGAAAGATGGAGCAATCGTCGGCCGCGGCTTCAACGCACCGATCTCCTCGAACGACCCCACCGCCCATGCGGAGATCGGCGCGCTGCGCGAAGCGGCGAGAAACCTCGCGAACTACCGGCTTTCCGGATGCACGCTCTACGTGACGCTCGAGCCCTGCGCCATGTGCGCCGGCGCCATCATGCACGCGCGCGTCGCGCGCCTGGTATACGGCGCCTCCGATGCCAAGACCGGAGCCTGCGGGAGCGTGGTCGATCTCTTCGCCGAGAATCGGCTCAACCACCACACCGAGGTCAGCGGCGGCGTGCTCGCCGTGGAAGCAGGCAGGCAGCTTTCCGGGTTTTTCGCAGCGCGGCGCAAGTCGGGCAAGTCCGATGCCGAGGATTGAGATCGCCATTCCCCGGCAGAGCCTGACGGTCTTTGCCGACGACGACCGGGAGCTCAAGCGCTATTCGGTCTCGACCTCGCGCAACGGCGCAGGCGAAGCAAACGGCAGCTTCTGCACGCCGCGAGGCGAGCATATCGTTCGAGCGAAGATCGGCGCCGGACAGCCGCCCAACACCGTATTCCGCGGGCGCCGCCCGACGGGTGAGATCTGGACACCTGAACTGGGCGAGAGCTTCCCAGGCCGCGACTGGATCCTCACGCGCATCCTGTGGCTGTCGGGCTGCGAAGTGGGGAGAAACCGCCTCGGCGACGTGGACACGATGCGCCGCCACATCTACATACACGGCAGCCCGGAACCCGTGGAGATGGGCAGACCCGGGTCGATCGGCTGCATTCGCATGCGCAATGCCGATATCATCGAGCTCTTCGATCTCGTGCCGCCCTACACCCGCGTCGCCATCTCCGCATAAATGGCCAGGCACGCCGTTTCCGTCATCGTCCCCGCATTCAACGAGGAGCGCCTCCTGCCGGCGACGCTCGGCAGCATACGCACGGCGATGGCGGCGTTCGACGCGCGCAACTGGGCGTCGGAGCTGATCGTCTGCGACAACAACTCCACGGATCGCACGGCGGAGCTTGCCCGCGCGGACGGCGCAATCCTGGTGTCCGAGCCCCTCAACCAGATCGGACGGGCGCGAAACGCCGGCGCGGCGCACGCGAGCGGAGACTGGCTGCTCTTCGTCGACGCGGACTCGCAGCCGAGCCCGGAGCTGTTCGGGGACGTGGCCGCGGAGATCGAAGGCGGCCGCTGCCTCGCCGGCGGCAGCACCTTTGCGGCGGACAGCGATCGACCGGCGGCGCGCCTCGTCGCGCACCTGTGGAATGCGCTGAGCCGGATCAACAGATGGGCCGCGGGCTCGTTCATTTTCTGCGAGGCGGCGGCGTTCCGCGAGGCAGGCGGCTTCAGCCCGGACCTCTACGCGGCGGAGGAGATCGACCTCTTCAGGCGGCTCAAGCGTCTTGCCCGGAGCAGGGAGCGCACGGTCGTCATCCTGCACAGGCATCCGCTCTCGACGAGCGACCGCAGGATCCGGCTCTACACATTCGGCGAGCATTTAGCCTTCGTGGCAAAGACGTCTCTGTCCGCCGGCAGGACGCTGCGGGATCGCAGTGCCTGTTTCCCTTGGTACGACGGCAGGCGCTAGCGGCCCCGGAAGATTACCCTCTGTTACACTTTTCGAAACACGCTTCGACTATAGTCCCGCACACGCTTTTCACCCGAGTATCTTTTTCCGGATGCGGTTCCAAGCTCTAGCCATCGCAACGCTGGTCGTTCTCGCGGGCTGTCACCTGCGGGCCGATGCGCCGACTCAAGCCCCGGACATCTCCTCGATTGCGGCCGGAGACGGGTTGGCGGTCCTCACCTGGAACGATGATCCCGACCTGACTTATTGGATCTTCTATCAAGCCGGAGGCTCGGTCGTCGCGGCATCACCCAGCTCGACCGCGATCCGCAGCGTCATCTCGCCGCGCCTCGTCACGGGGCTCGTGAACGGAACCCAGTACGCTTTCGTGATGAACGCGACTCGCGATGACAGCCCGGCGGGGCCGAGCTCGCCGGTTTTCACGGCGACGCCAAGGCTCGCCGGCGCGGGCTGGGTGTCGGGGGCGCCCCTGGGCACCGTGCCGCAGAATCTCAACGCGATCGCGTTCAGCGGCACGCGGTTCGTCGTCGTCGGCAACGCGGCCACGATATTCGCGGGTGACTACAACTATGCGAATACCAACCCCGTGGGCGTGACCACGTGGCTCCAGCCGACACCGCTTCCGGCCGGATTTGCCTCGGACCTGAGCGCCGTTTTGTTCAACGGCAGCTTCGTCGCGATGGGCACGGACGGCTCGATATTGACGAGCGCCGACGGCGTGAACTGGACTTTGGCGACGAACCCGGTGCCGGGCGCGGGCATGAACGGCCTCGCCTTCGGACCCGGCACCTATGTCGCAGTGGGGAACGGCGGCGAGATATTCACAAGCCCGGATCTGGTCACCTGGACCCCGGCGGCCAACAATGCCGGCACCACCGGCGACCTCCACAACGTTTCCTTTCTCAATGGAAAATTCATAGCGACCGGAGCGCTGGGCACCTTGCTCACGAGCGCCGACGGCAGCAACTGGACGGCCCTCACGTCGAATACACCGAATGCGCTCCGCGCCGCCGCCTTCGGTCTGACGAGCCAGAGCGTGGCACGCTATGTCGCGGTGGGCGATGCAGGCACGATCCTTACCAGCACCGACGGGGTACAGTGGAACCCGGTCACGCCGGCGCCGCTCGCCCAGAACCTGAACAGCGTGACGGTCGGCTCCCGCTTCCTTGCCGTCGGGCAGGGCGGGGTCGTGGCCTACAGCGACGACGGGACGAGCTGGTCGACGGCATCGGCCGGCTCGGCCGACCTCTCGAGGGTCCTCTTCGCGCCCGGGACCTACGTCGCGGTGGGTGCGTCGGGCGCCAACGTTTTCGCCCAGTGAGAGCGGAGACGCGAGCCTCCGCCGGACTTCGCGGATAGAGTCTGCAGGTTCGAGAGAACGGGGGAGAGCGACTCGCCTAGCGCGCC
>DASSJA010000387.1:0-2441 GCA_035691445.1 Burkholderiales bacterium
GGATCGACGCGAACCAAAACCTCAGAGGCATAGTTGGACACCGACAGCACCGATTCGATCTCTTTGTACGAAACGAACGCGAACGTCGACGCGAAGCCGACCTGGTAAATGCCCTTGATCGTGTAGATGCGGTTGACCCCATTCGTATATGTGACCTGAACCTTCTCTCCGACCTTCGCGCCGCCGAGGTTGCCGAGGAAGGTCGGGCCGTATCCACCCGCCACATCGGATCCCAGCACGATCTGGTCGGTGTCTGTCTGGTCCAGGTAGTTGCCTGACACCATGTGCTGGGAAATGCTCGTCACCTGCTGCTCTTCGGTTGGATCGATCCCGACGACAGGCACACCGACGATCACGGAGTGACCGTTCTTGTCGCGGTCGTAGGCGATCGAACCGGTGGCGGAATAATGGCGCGACGTGGCGAGGACGCCCGGAATGAGCTGGATTCGATTGCGCAGGTCCCGCTGATCCGGAATGAACGATTTCTGAACCGGCGCCTGTTGTGGATCGATGTCGATATACGAGGTTGTCGATTCGATGGACTGCTGGACGATCGCGGCTGAAACGCCGGCGAGGATGCCGGTGATGAACATGAGATTCAAGAAGCTGAGGAAGAGGATGAAGATCAGCAGCGCGCTGGTCGAAAACTGCGCCCGCGCAATCGACTTAACTGCCAGAAAGAACGCGACCTTGAGATTCTGCATGGCGGGAGCCGCATCGCGTCGGGATTATCAGACGGGTGGAGTGGTCCAGATAAGTGGAGCAGCTACTCCGCTTATGGTCAATGGGCTCAAGCGCTAACTATACTCGTCCCATGAATGAGCCGGTTCTCCGCGCCGACGCCCGCGCCAATCGTACGCGGTTGATTGAGGCTGCCCATGCAGTCTTCCGTGAGCGTGGCCTGGACGCCGAAACGAAGGAAATCGCCGAGCTCGCAGGGGTGGGAATCGCGACCCTCTACCGCAATTTCGCTACCAGGGAGGAGCTCGTCGCAGCCATGGTCGCCGAGGTCCAGGAACGGATGCAGCGGACTGTCCGAGTGGCGCTTGCGCAGGACGATGCGATCGACGGAATTCGATCGCTGCTGCAGGCCGGCTTCGCCATGCTGGATGAATACGGCTATCTCATGACCGTCTTCCACGAATCGATGCACGAGGATTCCGCGAAGCACCTGAGCAAGCAGCACGAAATACTAAGCGCCCTCGGTGCGCTGGTCCAAAAAGGAGTGGCGGCGGGCGTTCTTCGCCGGAATCTCGATGTCGAGCTTGCCGCCCTGCGGATTCTGACGTCGTTCCTGCCGCCGATCTACCAGCATCTGCGCGAGACCCGCGATGTCGAGACAATCGTCGACGCCCAGATCCAACTGCTCCTGCACGGCATGGCGACCAATCCCTGATTTCTCCCCGCGGCGCATGCGCTCAGCCGGATCAGCGGGGCTAGCCCTCACGCTCCTCAGGCGCACCTGCAGCCCTCGCCCTCTCGCCGAGGCGAAGGGGACGCACGCTTTTAAGGGCTTCGCCTCGCAAATCGGACCGGCTGCCCTAGAGAGCCCCATCGGCAGCAGTCAAGGGCACCGAAAAGCCGCTTGGACCGCCTGCCGAACGCACCTTTAGACCACGGTCAAGGAGGTTCAGGGAACTCGGCGGCTCCCTTGAAGCGTCGGCCAACGACGCGCCTCGCGACCGTGGTGAGGCGGCATCGCGGAACTCGGCAGTGCCCAGGAAGCGCTTGCAAACAACGCGCCTTGCAATCCTGGTCGCGCGGGTTCTCCCGAGGGCAAAGCCCCTTGAAGAGAATCTTAGTGGGGGACCAACAGAAACACTGAGACGGCGACAGACGCCGCACCAACGTTGAGAGCGGAGTGCGCCGAACTCCCAAGGCACCGTTCTCGGGCCCAGTGGGGCCGCCCTCACCCTCGCCCTCTCCCCGAGGGAGAGGGAATTTTGTAGACGGCGTCAGCTCAATTGCATCATCTTCCGGATCGCCTCGAACACGGCGCCGTTGCCCTCGGCGAGCGACCGGCTTGAACTGAAATGATCGGCCTGTGGCTGCACCAGCCGTTCCACCGAGCCGCCACGCGCCTGGATCGCGGCCGTGATTCGGCCGGCGTTCTCGGGGACGTCAGGAAAGGCGGACTCATCATCCGTATTGACCACGATCGTGTGCGGCGGCGTGCGCTCAATCTCGCTCGTCAGATTCTGCACATACCGCGTGGCGGCCGCTCTGTCGTTCTCTCGATCCTCATTGGTACGGTCGTACCGGCCGCTGAATAGCACCAACCCTTTGACGAGATCCTCCGGCAGTCCAGGCTCGGCGACCCACTGGCGCAGAGTAACCGCGGCTGCAAGCGAGGCGCCCGCCGAGGTTCCGGACAGGTAGATCCTCGCAGGGTCGCCGCCGTGCTCACCGATGTGCTCGCGCAGCCAGCGGAGGCCGAGCTC
>DASSJA010000388.1:0-3181 GCA_035691445.1 Burkholderiales bacterium
ATAGCCGATCGGCGCGTCGAGCCAGACGTAGAAGTATTTCCCCGGCAGGTCGGGTATCGGAATGCCGAAGTAGGGAGCGTCGCGGGAGATGTCCCAGTCCCCGAGGGCCTTGTCGCCCTCGGCGTCGAGCCATTCCCAGGCCTTGTTGACCACCTGCGGCTGCAGCCGGCCGGGCTCCTCCAGCCAGTCGCGCAGGAAGGCCACGCACTTCTCGTCGGACAGCTTGAAGAAGAGGTGCTCGGAGGACCGCAGCTCGGGCTTCGCCCCGGAGAGCGTCGAGTACGGGTTGACCAGCTGGGTCGGCGAGTAGACGGAGCTGCAGTTCTCGCAGGCGTCGCCGTACTGGTCCTTGGTTCCGCAGACCGGGCACTCGCCCTTGATGTAGCGGTCGGCGAGGAACATCTTCTTCACCGGGTCGAAGAACTGCTCGATCTTCTTCGAGTAGATAAGGCCCGCGGTCTTCAGCTTGCGGTAGATGTCCTGCGAGAGCTCCGTGTTTTCCTTCGAGTGTGTCGAATGCCAGTTGTCGTGCGCGATATGAAAGCCCTTGAGGTACCGCTCGCGACCCTTCGCAATCTGTGCGACGAATTCTTCGGGTGATTTCCCGGCTTTCTCCGCGGCGAGCATGATCGGCGCGCCGTGCGCGTCGTCGGCGCCGATGAAATGGACCTCGTGGCCCTGCATGCGCTGGAACCGCACCCAGATGTCGGCCTGGATGTACTCCATGATGTGGCCGATGTGAAACGGGCCGTTCGCGTAGGGCAGAGCGGTGGTGACGAACAGCCGGCGGGACATGCGGGCTTCCGAAAAGAGCAATTCTAACGCCTCGCGCCCGTTCGCGGCGCGGCGCCGGGTTTCAGAGCAAAGCGATCGCCGTGGCGATGACCACGGCCACGACGACGGTCGCGGCGAAGATAACGTTTTCGCGGTGCCCCCACGGGCGTTCCCCGGGGCGCAGCGCGCGGTCGCGGGATATCGAGGTCGCGGAGATGCTCCGGGTCGACACGAACTCGGTCGTCCCGTCCGCGCCGATCTGGCGCATCAGGCGCTGCGTCGCCTCCTGTGAATCGAACGCCCGCGAGATGCCTTTCGTCGGCGACGCAGGCGCCGTAACCTCGCCGCCCGAATCGGCCTCCGCGAGCCCCGAGGTCTGGGTTGCGGCCGCCGTGAGGGGCACCACCGGAATCGGCTTGGTCGTCGCCAGCCCCGTCCCCGGTTGGCCGGTCTCGATCTGGGCCTTGCACTCGCGCAGGTCGTTCGCAAAATCGGCGGCGCTCTGGTAGCGGGCCTCGGGCGCCTTGGCGAGCACTTTCGCGATGATGTAGTCGAGCATCACCGGTACCTGGGGATTGCTCGCGCTGGGAGGTGCGGGATCGTGGTTGGTGATCTGATACATCAGGGCGCTCAGACCTTCTCCGTTGAAGGGAGTGGCCCCGGTCAGGCATTCGTAGAGGATGACGCCGAGGGAAAAGATGTCCGAACGGTGATCGGCGCGCTTCCCCACGACCTGCTCGGGCGAGATGTACTTGGGCGAGCCGAGGATCACGCCTGTCTGGGTGCGGGTCTCGCTCGAGCGCATCCGCGCGATGCCGAAATCGGCGATTTTCGCCCGGCCTTCGGGCGTGATCATGATGTTCGCGGGCTTGATGTCCCGGTGCACCACCTGGTGCTGGTGGGCGTAAGCGAGGCCCTCTCCGACCTGGGCCGCGATGTCGACCGACTGCGCCACCGGGAGCGCCTTGCCGTCGGCCAGCATCTCGCGCAGCTCCTTGCCCTCGATGTATTCCATCGCCATGTACACCAGGTGTCCGCTCTTGCCGATGTCGTAGATGATGATGATGTTCGGATGGTTGAGGCCGCCCGCCGCCTTGGCCTCGGTGTAAAAGCGCGCTTCGTACTCGGCCATGCCCTCGTGCCCGGCCTCCTCGGTGTTGATGGTCTTGATCGCGAGGATGCGATTGAGCATGGGATCGTTTGCCCGATACACGACGCCCATCGCGCCTTTGCCCAGCTCGGCGACGATCTCGTAACGGCCCAGCAGCCAGGGTTCGGTCATCGTGGAATCATTTTTTCGACTTCACGGAGCGGAAAACGGGCCCCCAGATCGGGTGCCCGGCCTCGTTCTCCCGCAGATCGAACGACGGATCGATCTCGAGGGCTTTCCTGAATTCGTCGCGACACTGGGGCACGCGGCCGGATGCGCAATGGATGAAGGCCAGGTATTTGTGCGCCCGCACCCGGTTCGCGTTGCTTCGCAGGCCCGCGTCGAGGCTCGACTGGAGCAGTTTCGCGGCGTAAGCGAGCTCGCCGTCCTCGTAAGCCCGCACCCCGAACGCCAGCTCCTCGTCGCCCTTGCTCGAAAAGGCCGCGGCGAAGCTCCCGCATCCGGTGATCGTAAGGCAAACGAGTAGTGACGAAAGCCATCGGCTAACGGCCATAGCCCCTCTAGCGGCGGAACCGGTGCGTGATGCTCACCTCCGTCCCCGACCTCAGGTCGACGGTCTGGACGTGAGGCGGGAAGGATCCATTCCGCAACTCTATCCGGTGCCTGCCGGGCCTGAGAAGCACGGCGCGAAGCGGAGGGCTGACGCCCTGCCGCGTTCCGTCCACGAACACCTCGGCCCAGGGCAGGGCGACGATGTTGAGCGTCGCTTCGCGCAGGGGCGCGGCAGCAGCGACCGTGTCCGTGTCCTTCGATCTCGGCGGCGCAGCCTCCCTTGTCTTTGCCGCATCGGCTTCGCCCGACTTGGCCACCTCGAGGCGCGCGCCGGTGGCGGAGCGGTCCCTCACCCGGTGCGGGGCCCTGGCATTCTTCGCCCGCGTCGAGCTCGGCTCTTCCGTTTTCGGGGTCACGGCTTCCTGCTGCACGGACTCGGCCCTGGCCGCAGGAGCTTCCGCCCTCGGCGCAGCCGGCGCGCTCGGCGCAGCCGCGACTTCCGCCGACCTCGCGTCGTCGCGGTGGCTGCGCGCGATGACCCCGGTGCCGACGATGAGCGTGAAGGCGAGCGGCGCGGCCACGAGCAGCTTGCTGTTGACCGCCAGGGCCTCCGACCAGCGTTGCGGGTTGAGCTTCAGGAATTTGGGCAGGCGCAGGTTGGGAAGGCTCATCACCTGCCTCGGTGCCGGCACGGGCACGGTGCGCCGCAGATTGCTGGGCGCGGAGCTGATCGCATAGACCTCG
>DASSJA010000389.1:0-13182 GCA_035691445.1 Burkholderiales bacterium
GTCCATGGCGAGAACACGAACGCACCCGCGGGCATCGTTTCCCCGCGGTCACGCAGCGCGGCGAGAAGGCTGAGTGCAAGGCCACCGCCGGCAGAATCGCCGGCGACAATGATCGGACCGTCGGGGCGCAACACGGACACGTGCATCCAGGCTGCGAGTGCGTCCTCAAGCGCAGCCGGATAAGGGTGCTCGGGGGCAAGCCGGTAGTCGGGGACGAAGACCTCGGCCTTGCAGCGGTAGCTCAGTCGCCTCGCTCGATCGCGGTAACCTGCGGGCGATCCGAAGAGATAGCCGCCCCCGTGCAAATACAGCACAAACCTGCGCGGGCCCGGCGCGGCGCGCACGGACTCGATCCACAACTTGCCCGCCTGGTGATCGGAGAAAACCACGTTCGGGTACTTGGCCTTCAGCGAGTCGCGCGTGACAGCCGCCAGTCGCTCAAACCTTCTCCGCATCGCAATGGGTGGGGTGTTTGCCCCGTACAAACGGGTAACGATGCCGTATGCGGTAACCGACAGCCATGTTTTCCAGGGTGCCGTTACTCGCCGCGTTTGCATTGGTTTCCTCCGTGTCAGAGGGGAGCGACGGGAATGCAGATCTCGCAATCGAACACTCCGGTCTTCGCGTCGTACGTCGAGCCTCTCGGATAGTGCTCGAAGGACGGGCGCGCGTCGAGACGAAAGCCTACTCGCTAAAACTGAAAGATCAGGTCTGTCCGCGTAGACCGTAAAAGTCCGGCTCGCCGATGGCCAGGCGAGCCGCGACCGGATGAATGAGGCGCTACTGCGGCTTCGCCAGCATGCATTCGAGGACTTTCTTCTTGCCTTCTTCCTCGGACACTTGCTTCAAAGCGGCGCCGCCGACAAAGACACCTATTTTTATGAACTGCTCCACGAAGTAGTTGTTACCTGCTTGAACCTTCAAGGCGAGGGCGTTGTTGGAGAACTCGGACTCGGTAGAGATCTCATGTTGTCCCGGTGCAAGCTCCTTGTAGAAGTAGACCTTGTTTGCCGTCTCGCCCAGGAAAACCCCATCGACGTAAAGTTTCTTCTTCAGAGCTTGGCCTCCAAAAGTGTTCCGGTATATGTAGAGTCCGGCTTTGCCCGCAGGCGGAGTCGAGAATGCCTTGACAGCGGTATCCTCATCCTTCGAGGCCATCGGGACTGAGGCACAGCCGGCGGCCAGAAAAGCAGAGATAAGACATACACCAAGGAACGCTTTGCGAAACATGGAACCCCCTTTATGGATGGATCAATCTCCCTGAATACTGCCAACCCTCCGTGCGAACCGGACGCCTCAACACCTCGACGACCCTTGACGACCGGGACGTTATCAGTATGGACGGGACACGGAGCCCTCTCTACCCGGAGACGCGCAGTAGAAGCTCTTGGAAACTGGCACCCCGACGAAGTCTCCCTATTGAACGAAGGCTTCTTCGCGGGGGAAGTGTAACAGTTTCTCCGCCGGCAGTTGGACGGCGAACCGCGCTATGCGCGCGCCAGCGCGGCCTTCACCCGCTCGGGCGTGAGCGGCGCGCTGCGCAGGCGCACGCCGGTCGCGTCGAAGAAGGCGTTTGCGACCGCCGCAGGGATGACGCGGATCGTCGGCTCGCCCGCGCCCGTGGGCGCGATCTCCGGATGGTTGATCAGGACGACGTCGATCGACTCGGGGGCGTCCTTGATCTCGAGGACCGGGTAGGTCAGCCAGTCGACGCTCGTCACCCGGTCGCGATCGAAGCGCACTTCCTCGAAGAGGGTGCGCGACAGGCCGTGGACCACGTTTCCTTCGATGGTGTAGCGCAATCCTTCCGGATTGATGATCAGGCCGCAGTCGTGCGCGATGGTGACTCTCCGCGCCCAGATCCGGCCCGTCTTCCTGTCGACCTCGATCTCGGCTACTGCGGCGACGATCGTGCCGCCGCGCTGCGCGTAGGCGAGGCCCATGCCGGGCAGCACGTCGCCCGCCCGGTCGCGCGCGGCCGGCTTCTGCCGCCAGCCTGCCTTCACCGCCGCCGCCTTGATCACCTCGGCGTCGCGCGGCGCGGTGACGTACTTCAGGCGGAACGCGACCGGATCTTCGTTCGCCGCGAAGGCGAGCTCGTCGATGAACTGCTCGCTTCCGAAGTGGATGTCCGGGCCGACCGGGTCGCGCAGGTGCGAGGTGCGGAGAGGCGAGCACGAATCGAGAAGCGGGGGGATGGTTTCCCAGGCGAGCAGCTTGTTCTCGAAGCCGTAGGATTCCGCCGGAACGTTGTACCCGTCCGACGGCTTCGGCGGCAGGCCGATCGACATGCCGACGAGGCTCTGGCTGGGGTCGGATTCGTTCGTCTGGATGTTGATGCGCGAGAAACCCTTGGAGACGAACTCGTAGCCGATCACCTTCCCCGAGGCGTCGAGCGCGGCGCGCCCGCGGTGGACCGAGGCCGGGCCTTTCGGGTCCCAGGCGATGCCGTCGCGCCGCATGCCCTGGACTCGCACCGGGCGGCCGGTGAGCTTGGACAGCATCGCCGCATCGAGCGCCGCGTCGCCGGCGTCGTTGCGGCCGTACGAGCCGGGGCCGTAGACCCAGATCACATGGACCTTGTCCTCGGGAACGCCGAGCAGCTTCGCGACCCCGATCTGGGTGAAGTGCGGCTTCTGCGAGCCCGACCACACCGTGACACCCTCGGGGCGAACGTCCGCGAGCGCGCAGGCGGGCCCCATGCTCGCGTGCGACTGGAAGGGCCACTCGTATTCGGCCTCGACCCTGCGCGAGGCGCCCTTGAACGCGGCGTCGAGGTCGCCTCTCTTGAGCGGCTCCTCGCGCTTGTGCACCGGCGCCCTGCGGATGTGATCGTGCAGCGCCGCCATTTCGGGAAAGGGCGCCTCCTTGGCATGGTTCCAGTCGACCTTGAGCATTTGCGAGGCGCGCACCGCGTCCCACTCGCGTTCCGCGAGCACCGCGACGAAATCCTTGTCGCGCACCACGCGTGCCCCCTTCACCTTCCTGATCGAGGCCTCGTCGACCGCCGCAACGGTGCACGCGGCGCGGGTCGGACGGATCACGCGCGCGTGCAGCATGCGCGGGACCGTGACGTCGGTGACGTAGGACGCCGTCCGGTAAACCTTGGGCGCGAGGTCGCGCCGCACGAACGATTTTCCGACCACGCGGTAGTCCGCGGGCGATTTCGGCTTCGCCTGCACCTCGATGTCCATCGGATTGCCGATCTTCTTGTTCCACTCGACGTGGTGGTGGAAGTAGCGGCCGCCGATCAGCTCGGCATAGCTCACCTTCCTGGACGCGTCCGAGACCGCGCTCACCACGCCGTCGTCGACGCGCAGCTGCTCGGGCGGAACGCCCAGCTTCTGCGAGGCGGCCTGCACCAGCAGGCGCCGCGCCTCGGCGCCCGCCTTGCGCAGCGGCCTGGCGCCCTCGAAGATCCCCGTGCTGCCCGATGCGCCGCCCTGGTTGCAGGTCAGCGCCGTGTCACCCATCACGACATCGACCTTGTCCACGGCGAGGTCGAGCTCCTCGGCGACGATCTGCGCGATCGCGACGTCGAGCGACTGCCCCATGTCCATCTTGCCGAAGAACGCCATCGCGCGCCCGTCGGGTCCGATCGCCACCCAGGAATCGAGCTCGGTCGGAACGAGCGGCGGCTTGCCGGCCGAGGGCGTCTGCGCGAGCGCGTCGCCGAACCAGACCGGCCCGGCGGCGGTGACGATCAGCGCGCCGGAGGCCTTGAGGAATTCGCGGCGGGAGAGCGGGAGATTCATGGACGAAAATGCGCGAGCGTTCATGGTCGTCTCCTCATGCCATCTGGGCTTGGGCGCGCTTGATCGCGCGCAGGATGGCCACGTGCGTGCCGCAGCGGCACTTGAGGCCGGCGAGGGCGTCGCGCACCTCGGCGTCGCTCGCCTTGGGGTTCTTCTTCAGATAGGCGGCCGCGGTCATGATCCAGCCGTTGATGCAGTAGCCGCACTGCGGCACCTGCTCCTCGACATAGGCGGCCTGGAGCGGGTGGGGCTTCTCGGGCGTCCCCAGGCCCTTCAGGGTCGTGACTTTGCGGTTCTTCACCGCCGAGACCGGCATCACGCAGGAGCGGATCGCCTCGCCGTCCAGGTGCACGGTGCACGCTCCGCATTGCGCGAGTCCGCAGCCGAAATGCGGATTGGTCATCTTCAGGTCGCCGCGCAACGCGTACAGGAGCGGCATGCTGGGGTCGGCGTTGATCGTCACCGCCCGCCCGTCGACCGCGAATTTGATGCGTGCCATGAAACCTCCTTTGGATCGCCCGCGAACGCGGGCCGCGAAAATTCGTGGTCCTAGTGTAGACCCCGCAATTCGGCGGCGCAACGCGGTCGGCCGCCCCGGCCGCGGTGGTACGATACGCCGTTGATTCGGCGAAAGGGACTGCGGGCGGTGAAGGCGAGCGCGCGCGAGACGGGGATCGACCTGGAACGCTTCAGGCTGCGCCGCTTTGTAGAGGAATTGCTACAGGCGGGCGAGCTCGACGTGCGAGCCGGCGCCGCTGAGCTGATCGATGTCGCGCCGGCGCTCGAAGGCAGCTCCCGGGCGGTGCTTTTCGAGCGCGTCGGCAGGGAAGGCGCGCCGCTGGTCGGCAATGTCATGGGCGGCCGCTCGCGCCTCGCCCGGGCATTCGGCACCGCCCCCGGGGGGCTTCTCCCCGAGGTGCTGCGCCGCCTGCGCGGCGTGCCGCAGATCGTGGAAGTGCCCCGCGAGGCCGCGCGGGCGCAGGAAGTCGTGCTGACCGGCGACAAGGCGGATCTCACGGCCCTGCCCGTGAATCTCCAGCACGGATTGGACGGGGGCCCGTACATCTCGGCGGCGATCGACTTCGCTCTCGATCCCTCGAACGGCTGGACCAACGTCGGTGTCCGGCGCCTGATGCTGCGCGGAAGGCGCGAAGCCGGCGTGGATCTCAATTCGCCCTCCGACCTGCGCGCGCTCTACGAGGCGGCGGTGAAGCAGGGGCGAAGTCTGCCGGTCGCCTTCGTCGTCGGCTCGCACCCGGTCGACTACGTGGCCGCGGTGATGCGCCTTCCGGTGGACGAGCTGGGCCTGGTCGCCGCCTTGCGCGATGCGCCGCTCGCGGTGGTGAAGTGCGTAAGCTGCGATATCCGCGTGCCCGCCGACGCCGAGTGGGTGCTCGAGGGCTATCTGGATGAGCGCGGCCACGTCGAAGCCGAAGGCCCCTACGGGGAGTTCCTCGGCTACTACGGCGCCGTGAAGCAGAACCCGGTCTTCCACCTCACCGCCGTCACGAGGCGCCGCGACGCGCTTTTCCAGACCGCGACCATAGGCGGGAAGAGCCTCGCGCGCACCGACACCGCGCAGCTGAACGCGCTGCGCACGGAGGTGATGGTGTGGCGCGCGCTCGAGACCGCGGTGCGCGAAGTGAAAGGCGTCTACGTGACGCCTTCGAGCGGCGGGATGTATACGCTGCGCATCGCGATGCGCCAGCGGGTGCCGGGCGAAGCCCGGAACGCCATCGCCGCGGCGTTCGGCTGCCTCGCCAACGTCAAGCACGTGTTCGTCGTCGATCCCGACATCGACATCTTTTCCGACGAGCAGATGGACTGGGCGCTCGCGACGCGCTTCCAGGCAGACCGCGATCTCGTGGTGCAGTCGGGCTTCCGGACGCTGCCGCTCGACCCCTCGCTAGAAGGCGCGCGAACCGGCGCGAAGGCCGGCTTCGATCTCACCCTGCCCACGGGCGAGGCGCGCGGCATCGAAGCCACGATCCCGGAGCCGCCGCGCTTCGAGGGCGGGCGCTTTGCCTCCGTCGAAGCCGCGCTCGCCGACGGGCCGAAGACTTTCGAAGCGCTGATGGCCGCGCTCGCGAGCCGCGACGGGCGCGAAGTGGTGCTCGCGCTCGAGTCCCTGCGCTCGGCCGGGCGCCTCGGCCGCGAGAAGGACGGGCGCTACGCCTTGAAGCATGCGTAGGACCTTCCTTCGCTTCGCTCCGGTCGCGGTTCTGACCGCCCTGTCCGCGCCGGCCCCGGCCGCGTTCTTCCAGATCGCGGAGCAGAGCGCCTCGGGCATCGGCAACGCCTTCGCGGGCGGCGCCGCGCTCGCCGAGGACGCGAGCGTGGTGTGGTACAACCCCGCGGGAATGACGCGCCTGAAGGATGCGCAGCTCGTCGCGGGCGGCAGCTACCTCGTTCCGAGCTTCAAGGCGACCAATGTGAGCGCATCCGTCCCCGCACTGAATCAACCGATCGGCGGCGGCGGAGGCGAGGCAGGCGTAGCGGCGCTCGTGCCCAGTCTCTACGCGAGCTTGCCGGTTTCCACGCGACTTTCGCTGGGTGCCGGCATCAACGCGCCGTTCGGCCTCGCCACCGACTATCCTGAAACCTGGGCGGGCCGGTACTACGCGTTGCGCTCGGATATCAAGACGGTGAACCTTAACCTCGCGGCCGCGTTCAAGCTTCACGACGCACTGTCGTTGGGGCTGGGCGTCAGCCGCCAGCGCCTGGACGCCGAGCTGACTCAGGCGGTGGACTTCGCCTCCATTTGCACGGCGGCGGTGTTTGCGGGAATCGCAAATTCGTGCGGTGCCAGCGGCGGCTTCAGCCAGCCCAACAACCCCAACGACGGCAAGGCGAAAATCACCGCGAGCGGCAACGCCTGGGGCTACAACGCGGGCTTGTTCTCCCAGATGGGCGACACGCGGATAGGGCTGGCGTACCGCTCGAAGATGAAATACAAGCTGGACGGCGCTTTCGATATCACCTCGCCGCCGAACGTGCCCAATACGCTGCTCGCGAACGCCAACTTTCGCCTCGTCGATTCGGGAGCGAGGGCCGACGTGACGCTGCCCTCTACGATTTCGCTGAGCGCGGTTCAGGAGATCGCGAGCCGCTGGACCGTCATGGCCGATGTGACGCGCACCAACTGGAGCTCACTCCCTGAGCTGCGCATCATGTTCGACTCCGGCCAGGGGGATCAGGTCGTGACGCTGAACCTCAGGAACGTCTATCGCTACTCGATCGGTGCGACGTACCGCGTAGACGATTCGTGGGTCCTTCGTTCCGGACTCGCCCTCGACCGCTCGCCGGTGCCGGATGCCGCCGACAGGACGCCGCGCCTTCCGGACTCGGACCGCACCTGGCTCTCGCTGGGCGCGGGATGGAAGGCTTCGGCAAAGTGGAACTACGATTTCGCCTACACCTACGTCAAGCTCGCCAACAGCAGCGTGCAAAAGACCGACGGCGGTGCGGGCACGGAGAACGCATTCCGCGGCAACCTCTCGGCCGACTACAAGGGATCGGTGCAGATCTTCAGCGCGCAGGCGCGGTGGACGTTCTAGGGCGCTTCGTCGCGCTGGCGCTCTCTTGCGTGGTAGCCGCGCACGCGGCGGCCGAGGTCGAGGCGGAGGAACCGCGCGTTCCGGGGACGGAAGCCCACCGCATCGACGAGCCGGTGTTCGGCGGGCAGATGGTCGTCTACGAGGCCGGGCGCGGCAATGCGCGCGAGATCATGCTGGTGCACGGCATCGGCGACGAGGCGGCGCGCGATTTCCGGCATCACATCGCCTGGCTCAAGGGGTCCTTTCACGTCGTCGCGATGGATCTACCCGGTTTCGGGGCGTCCGACAAGGCGAATGTCCTCTACTCGCCCGCCAGCTACGCGCGCGTTCTCAAGCGCGTCGCAAGCCGTTTCATGCACGGGCCCTTCGCGCTGGTGGGGCATTCGATGGGCGCGGTGGTGTGCCTGCGCTACGCGGCGACTTATCCGGACGACGTGCTGCGGCTGGTGGTCGTCGATGCGCCGGGCGTGCTGCACAGCGCCTCCACGACGAGCCAGTTTCTGGCGTACCTCGGGATGGAATTCGTGCCGCCCGCAGCCGATCCGGCCGATTGGCTCACCGACCTCGCGCGCAAGCTCCTCGCGCCCCTGCAGCGGCTGCGCCTCGATCCGCAGCTCATCCTTTCGAGCGCGCAGCTGCGCCAGCGGCTGCTCGGCGGGGACCCGGCGAAGATCGCCGGCCTTGCGGTGGTGAACGAGGACCTGCGCCCGGCGCTGCCCGAAATCCGCGCGGAGACCCTCGTCGTCTGGGGCGCGCAGGACGCGCTCGCCCCCGTGCGCACCGGCAAGGTGCTCGCGCTGAAGCTGCCGCGTGCGCGGCTCGTGGTCATCGCGCGCGCCGGGCACGAGGTGATGCTGGAGGCGCCCGAGCGCTTTCGCGCAGTGCTCGAGCCGTTCCTGGAGCGGGGCCTGCCGCCTGCGCCGGCGGGCGCCGCCCCCATGGCTAGGCGAGGGGAAGGAACGTGCCGGAACGAACGCAACCGGGTGTTCGAGGGCGAGTACGGCAGATTGATCCTGGACGGCTGCGGGAATGCGCAAATCCGGAACGCGCGGGTGCGGGAGCTGCACATCCTCGATTCCACCGTCACCATAGACGACAGCGACATCGGCGGCGGCGAGACGGGCCTCAATGCGTCCGGCTCCACCGTCGTGATCACGGGCGGCCGCATCGAGGGGAACGTCGCGATCACGGCGCGCGCGAGCCGGCTCGATCTCGCCGCGGTCAGGGTGGAAGGGCGCGAGGCCGCGGTAACTGCGCCCGAAAGATCCTATGTGGTGTTTTCGCTCTGCGAGGTGCGCAGCCCCATGACCCGGGGCGAGCTGCAGGACTTCTACGCGGTCACCGAGAAAAGCCCCCTGTAAGCTACGCGCTACCCTGCAGGGCGGCGATGCGCTTCTCGATCGGCGGGTGGCTCGCGAGGAGCGCCATCCATCCCGGCGCGCCGTTCACTCCCGACGCGGCGATCGACTGGGGCAGTGCTCCCGGCTGCATGCCGCCCAGGCGCGCAAGCGCGCTGATCATCGGCTGCGGCGTGCCGAGCAGCCGCGCGGAGCCCGCGTCGGCGCGAAACTCGCGCCGGCGCGAGAAGTACATCACGATCATCGAGGCGAGGATGCCGAACACGATCTGGCTGACCAGCACGGTGACGTAGTAGCCCGGGCCGATGCCGCGCTCGGTGCGGAATACGGCCTTGTCGACGATGAAGCCCACGATGCGCGACAGGAAAACCACGAAGGTATTGACGACGCCCTGGATGAGCGTGAGGGTGACCATGTCGCCGTTGGAGACGTGCGTGATCTCGTGGCCGAGCACCGCCTCGACCTCGTTGCGACCCATCGATTCGAGGAGCCCCGTCGACACGGCGACGAGCGCCGAGTTCTTGAACGCGCCGGTCGCGAAGGCATTCGGCTCCCCTTCGTAGACTGCGACCTCCGGCATGGCGATGTTCGCCTTGTCGGCGAGGCGCCGCACCGTGTCCACCAGCCAGCGCTCGTTCGCGCCCTCGGGCGAGCTGACGAGGTGCGCGCCGGTGGACCAGAGGGCCATCTGCTTGGAAATCAGGAGCGAGATGATGGCACCGCCAAAACCAATGACCAGGGAAAGCCCGAGCAAGGTCTCGAGGTTCAGGCCGTTCTGCGTGAGGAACTGGTCGACTCCGAGGATGCTCGCGACGACTGAGAGGAGCAGCACCACGGCGAGGTTCGTGGCTATCAAGAGAGCGATGCGCTTCATGGTTCGATCTCCGTGTCGGCGGGCTAGCGGCAAAGTGGGGCCGCGGCGGGGAAATTCAAGCGTCGGTAGCCGATCCGCTCCCCGATTGTATCCCTTCGGTGGATGCGCACGGCGAGAGCGCACAAAAGCAAAAAGGCGGGAGGTCCCGCCTTTTCGCTCCGGACGCGGCCTCGAGGGCCGCTCGCCGCTCTAGTTCTTCGACTCGGTCTTGGCCTTCTTGGCTTTCTTGCGGCTCGTCTTCTTGTGCTCGGACTTCGCCTTCGCGGCGGGAGCCGCGGACGTCGCGGCGGGCGCGGGAGTCGTCGGAGTTTGCGCGAAGGAAGGAAGCGCCGTGCCGGCGAATCCGGCGACCATCAGGACTGCGATCAGCTTTTTCATGTTCAACCTCGTAGGATATGAAAGGAATGCCCGTTACCTGCCATGGACACGAACTCAGTAACGCGGGTTCGGCGGCGGGGTTGACCCGGCGCCCAGATTGTCGCCTGCAGGCGACGCCGCCGTACAATTGGTAACAGATGCGCGGGAAAAAACCCACTCTGGGCATCATCGGCGCGGGAAGGGTCGGCACGGGACTCGCGATGAATTTCGCGCGCTCGGGACGCAGCGTCGTCGCCCTCGCGAGCCGCCGCGCGACTTCGGCGCGCGCGCTCGCGCGCCGAGTCCCCGGAGCGCGCGCCTTTCCCTCGTCCCAGGAGGTCGCGGATCGCGCCGATCTCGTGTTCCTCACGGTGCCGGACGACGCGATCGAGAGCGTCGCCTCGGGCATTCGCTGGCGCGCGGGCGCGGCCTGCGTGCATTGCAGCGGGGCAGGAGACCTCGATCTTCTGAGAAAGGCGTCGCGGGATGGCGCTCGCGTCGGCGGCTTTCATCCGCTGCGCATGTTCGGCGAGCCGGGGAAGTCCCTCGACATGCGCGGCTGCGCGATCGCGATCGCCGGTCCGGAAGGCCTCGCGAAGGAGCTCGAGCAGCTGGCGCGCGCGATCCGGGCGCGGCCGTTGAGGCTGCCCGAGGGAGGCCGCGCGCTCTACCACGCGGCGGCGAATTTCTCGGGAGCGTTCGTCGTCGCGCTCATCGAGGAAACGGTCGCGCTGTGGAAAATGCTGGGGATTGCCGAGAAGGACGCGCTCCGCGCCCTGCTGCCGCTCCTGCGCGGCTCGGTCGACAACGTCGAGAAGCTCGGCCCGGCGGGTGCGCTCGGCAGCGTGGTCGCGCGCGGCGACGTCGGCACGATTCGCAGGCATCTCGCGGCGCTCGCGAAGACCGCGCCGGAATCGCTCGAGCTCTACCGACTGCTGAGCCAGCGGACGATCCCGGTTGCGCTCGCCAAGGGGACGCTCAGCCCCGAAGGCGCGAAGGAGATCGGTGCCCTTCTGGGGGGATTCCGGGGATCGGGTGGAGCGTAAGTTCGCCTATCTCGATAGGCTTTTCGGCTGCGTCCGCGGCGCGGGTGCTCCGATCCCGTTCTTGAGGAACTCGAGCAGCTTCGCCAGCTGGCTCGACGCCTGCCGGCGTACGGCCTCGGCGTCGCAGCCGCTCCAGTCGTAGAAGCCCTTGCCCGCCGACAGGCCGGTTCGCCCGAGCGCGACCATGGTCTGCAGCATTGGATTCGGGACGGCGTTGTGGAAGAGCTTCGGAACGATCGATTCCTGCGCGTCGGCGTGGATCTTGAGCCCGCTGATGTCCTTCTGCTGGATGAGACCGTTGAGGCACATGCGCGGCGCTAGCAGGCGGCGCGCGGCATGGTCGATGTCCTCGGCCGACGCCACCCCGGCTTCGATGAGGTAGTAGGCTTCGTGCAGGATCGCGTGCTGCAGGCGGTTGACGAGAAATCCGACGATCGGCTTGTAGAGCACGACCGGCTCCTTGCCGGTGCGCCTGAGCGCCGCCGCGACGCGGTCCACCTCCTCGCGAGGGGTCGACAGGCCCGCCATCACTTCGACCACCGGCGCGGTATCCGCCGGCATGAAGTAGTGGATGCCGAGAAAGCGTTCCGGGCGCTTCATGCGGCGCGCGAGCTCGACGAGATCGAGGCCGGAGGTGCCGCTCGCTATGAGCGGCGCGCTCGCGGCGTACGCCTCTTCCAGCTCGGCGTATACGCCCTGCTTGACTCGGGTGTCCTCCGGAACGAATTCGATGATGAGATCGGGCGCCGTCTCCGGCAGGTGATCCGCTGCGGTCACGTTCGCCGGGAGCCGCCCGAGCTCGCCCGCGCGGCTGCTCTTCACGACCGTGGTGAAGCCGGCGTCGCCGAAGGTCCTGGCCACGCCGCGGCCCATCACGCCGTAACCGTAGATCAGCACCGTCTGGATGGGTCTGCTCATGTCGCCGCTCCGGTAGTTCGATTTGACGTGGCCGCGCTCGCCGTCGGTCGGGCGCAAGGAAACCGAAGCTAGAGCGCCTCGATCTTCAATTCCGCAGCGAGCTTGTCCAGGCTCGCCCGCAAGGCCGGCGGGATGGGGATGCCCGCGCGGGAGCGCTCCTCGAACTTCGCGCGGCTCTGCTCGCCGGGGAGCCAGATGCGAGCGACGCCGGGCATGAGCCGCGATCTGCGGATTTCGCGCACCAGCTTGTCCACGCGGCGCTTGAAGTCGCCCACTTCGCCGAAGGCGGCAATCGAGATCGCGACGATCGCGTGGCCCGTGTTGGTGGCGGTCGCGTCGTCGGCGTTGAAATCGACGGTTTCGCTGCCGAGGGCCGCTCCATTCAGGCTCCCGGCCAGGAGGCCGATGACGAGCGAGAGCCCGTAGCCCTTGTAGCCGCCGATCGGCATGAGCATGCCTTCGTGGGCGCGCTTGGGATCGGTTAGAGGACGGCCCCGGTGATCGATCATCCAGCCTTCGGGCATGGTCTCGCCGCGCTGAGCCGCGGTTTTCACCTTGCCGTACGCCGCGACGCTGGTAGCCATGTCGAGGACGATCGGACCTTCGGTCCCGGGAACGGCGACCGCGATCGGGTTGGTCGAGAGTAGCAGATCGATCCCGCCCCAGGGCGCCATGTGATTGGCGTTTCCGACGGCAAGATACAGGCCGATCATGTCGTGCTCGAGCGGCATCGCCGCGTACAGCGATGCCGGACCCGCGTGGTTGCTGCGATGGACTCCGACCCAGGCCGCGCCCGCGGTCTTCGCCTTCTCGATCGCCGTTCGCGTGGCGAAGCTCATCACCACGTGGCCCATGCCGTTGTCGCCGTCGACGAGCGCCATCCCCGCGGCCTCGCGCGCGACGCGCACCTCGGGCTTCACGTTGACCGCGCCGCCCTTGATGCGACGGACGTATTGCGGCAGCCGGAATATCCCGTGACCGTCGGCGCCCTGGAGGTCCGCCCGCGTCATCAGGTCGGCGCAGGTGGCGGCGTCACGGGGAGGGAGCCCGACTGCGAGAAACGCCTCCGAGACAAAGCGCGAGAGGCGTGCAGCGGGCAGATGCGCTGCGGCGGGCGCGGGTTTCGGGGGATGTGGCGTTTTCGTGCTGTGCGCGCTCACGCGGCACCCTACCACGACGACCCGGAGCGTTCAACAGCGGCGGCGCGATCGTATAGACTTCGCGAATGAGGATCACCGTGGCCGCCCTCGGGGCGGTTTTTTTTGCGCCGATCGGCGCTGCGCAGGAGCCGGAAAATACCGGCGAGGTCCGCGTCAC
>DASSJA010000390.1:0-5491 GCA_035691445.1 Burkholderiales bacterium
GCGCGCCGATCGAGACGAACTGATGCGCACCGGTAAACCCGCCCAGCACGGCATAGTCGCCGACGTGGACGTGGCCCGCCAGAGTCGCGACATTGGCGAAAGTCGTGTTATTCCCCACCTGGCAATCGTGCGCGATGTGCACGTAAGCCATGATCCAGTTGTCGTTGCCGATGCGCGTGACCCCGGCGTCCTGCGCCGTGCCGCAGTTGAACGTGCAATACTCCCGGATGGTGTTGCGGTCGCCGATCTCCAGCGCGGTCGCCTCCCCCGCGTATTTCTTGTCCTGCGGCGGTCCTCCGAGGACGCTGAATCCGAAAATGCGGTTTTGCGCTCCTATTCGCGTTCTTCCCTCGATCACGACGTGTGGCCCGATCGACGTGCCCTCGCCGATCTGAACGTGCTCGCCGACGATCGAATACGGGCCCACCGACACCCCCGGTGCGAGCTTCGCTCCGGAATGAACGAGGGCGGTCGCGTGGATCATGCAGGACGCAGGGTGCAAAGGATCGTCGCCTCGGCGGCGAGCGCGTCTCCGACGCGGGCCTGCCCCGCGAATCTCCACAGCCCCTGGGTCTTGCGATCGATGGCGACCTCGAGCAGCAATTGGTCGCCTGGGACCACCGTACGCTTGAACCGCGCGTTGTCTATGCCCACGAACAGGTAGACGGACTTGTTGTCCGCTTTCGTGCCCATCGTGCGGAACGACAGGATCGCGGCAGCCTGGGCGATCGCTTCGATGACCAGGACTCCCGGCATCACCGGGTAATGCGGAAAGTGCCCCATGAAGTAAGGCTCGTTCATGGTCACGTTCTTGAGCGCGAGGATGCGCTTGCCCGGCTCGATCTCCACCACCCGATCCACCAGAAGCATCGGGTAGCGGTGCGGAAGGTGCTCCAGGATCTCGCGGATGTCCATCTCCTACCTCTTTCTTTTTGTCGGTTTGCGCACTCGCGCTTCCAGCCCGCGGAGCCGCTTTGCAAGCCTATCCAGGCTGCGCAGGTTCGCCACGGTCTTCGCCCATTCGCGGCTCGGGGCCGCCGGGAGCACTCCGCTGTACGCGCCCGGACGCTTGATGGATTTCGTCACCACAGTCGCGGCGGAGATCGTGACGTGATCGGCGATCTCGAGATGCCCGACGATGCGCGCCGCCCCGCCGATCGCGCAATGCTTGCCGATGCGCGTGCTGCCCGCGACAGCCGCACAGCCGGCCATCGCCGTGTGCGCCCCTATGCGCACGTTGTGGCCGATCTGGATCTGGTTGTCGAGCTTGACTCCGTCCTCGATGACGGTGTCCTCCAGGGCTCCGCGGTCAATCGTGGTGTTGGCGCCGATTTCCACGTCGTCTCCGATAACGACGCGCCCGGTCTGCGGAATCTTGATCCACCGTCCCTCCTCGGGAGCCATGCCGAAGCCGTCGGCCCCGATCACCGCGCCCGCGTGGATCACCACGCGCTTGCCGATGACGCAGCGGGGATAGATCGTGGTCGAAGGACCGAGCCGGCCATCCTCCCCGATCCGGGCTTCCTCGCCGATTGTGCAATTCGCGCCGACCACCACGCGCTCGCCGAGGCGCGCGCCGCGCCCGATATGGCTGCCCGGTCCCACGGTCGCCGACGCCGGAACTTCCGCCTCCGCATCGACCACTGCGCGCGCGTGGATTCCTGGAGCCGGCCGTCCCTCGGGACTGAACAACTGCGCGGCGCGGGCGTAGTAGGCATAGGGATCGTCGCACAGGATCCTGGGCAGGCTCGTCGCCTCGCGCTGGTCGCGGGCGAGGATCACCGCCGAGGCGCGGGTGCTGCGCAATTGCTTCCGGTATCTCGCGTGCGAAAGGAATCCGAGATCTCCCGCCCCCGCGCTCTCCAGCGTGGCGATTCGCCGGATTTCGGCGTCAGGATCGCCTATCAGCTCCCCGCCCAGCTTCGCTACGATTTCGCCGAGCCGGTAGGTGCGCGAGTTGGATTGCGTCACGGGTCGTTTCCCTCGGGCCGTCGAGGTCGCTCGCGCAGGTTCACGCGGAAACGACACGATCCACCCTGCTCTTTTTTCGTTCTCGGCGAAGCCCGGGCTGGATCTACTTGCCCGCGCGCGCATCGTCGAGCGCCTTGATGACCTTGTCGGTTATGTCGATGCGGTTGCTCGCCCAGACAACCTGCTCATTCTGAAACACGACGTCGAGCTTTTCGGCCTCGGCGATCTGCCTCACGGCGCGGTTGGCGCGCTCGATCACCTTCTCGAATTCCTCCTTGCGTCGCTGACCCAGGTCCTCGTTGAATTCCCTCTGCCTGCGCTGAAAATCCCTGTTGGCATCGCTCAGTTCGCGCTCGCGCCTCTGGCGCTCCGACTCCGACATGGTCACGGCGTTCTTCTCCAGACTCTCCTGCATCTGCTTGAGCTGATCGGCGATCTTGGAGAGCTCCTGGCCGCGACCGGAGAATTCCTTCTCGAGCTTCTTCTGGGCCTCCTGCGCGGCGGGGGCTTCGCGCAGTATCCGGTCGAGGCTGACGAAACCGATGGCCACCTGGCCCAGGGCGGGGCCGGCGATCCCGATAAGCGCGGCGAGCGTCCACCGGACGAGGGAGCGTCCCTCCAAACTTGGCATGAATCCCGCCATGGAAAAAGGATTATACCGGGCCGTCAGAATATGGTCCCCAGCGTGAACTGGAACGGCTGTTTGGAGTCCCCGGGTTTGCTGTTGAGAGGCCTTGCAATGCTGATCTTCAACGGTCCGATGGGCGCGTTCCAGGCGAAGCTCATTCCCCACGCCGCGCGCAATTGCGAGAGTTCCAGCCGGTCGCCGACCCCGTATACCTGGCCCGCGTCGACGAAGGCGCCGAGGCGCATCGAGCGGTCGAGTGCGTTGCCCGGCACGGGGAACAGAAGCTCGGTCGATGCATTGAGCCTCCGGTCCCCGCCCAGGAAAGCGCCGTCCACGTCGCGCGGCCCCAGCGATGCCGTCTGGTATCCGCGAACGGTGCCGATGCCCCCAGAATAGTAGTTCTTGAAAAAAGGCAATGGCCGCCCGCCGTACCCGTCGCCGGAGTCGAGCTCGCCGCTCAGCACCAAGGTGAGGTTGCGCGTGGTGGGGTAAAAATACTGGTGGCTGTAGGAATACTTCCAGTACTCCAGGTCCCCGGGCGGCGTTCCCAGTTCGAGGTTGGCGCGCTCGAGGTGACCCCTGGTAGGCCAGATCGCGCTGTCCCGCGTGTCGCGGACCCACCCCGCGCTGGTGATCAGGGTAGTGTACCGGCTGCCGTATTGATTCTGAAAATCGAGAAAACGTTGCGGGCTGTCGTCCGCCAGGTTCAATTTCACCAGCTCGCCGCCCAAGCCGAAGAACAGGGTGTCGTACTCGGTGAACGGCACGCCCAAGCGCAGCGCGCTGCCGACCGTGGTTGTCCTGTAGTCTCCGATTCCCAGGGAGGCCGCATTCACGTCGCGCCGGTACACGTCGAACCCCCGGCTGACGCCGTCGACCGTGTAGTAGGGGTCGGTGAAGGAGAAAGAGGCGACCCTGTTGACGGTCCCGGTCGCGACCTGAACGCCCACGTTGTTCCCGGTGCCGAAGAAATTGCTCTGCTGGATCGAAGCCTGGATGATCAGCCGGTCGACGCTGGAGAAACCGAGTCCCAGGAGGAGCGCGCCGGTCGGTTTCTCCTTGACACGGACGTTGACATCGACCTGATCGGTCGTACCGGGAACCGCCGGGGTCTCGATCTCGACTTCGCTGAAGAACCCGGTCTTGTCGACACGCTGCTTGGACAGCTGCAGCTTCTGGCTGTCGAAGAAGCTGCCCTCGAGCTGGCGCATCTCGCGGCGCACTACCTCGTCGCGGGTGCGGCTGTTCCCCGAGACATTGATCCGCCGGACGTACACCCTCCGCCCCGGGTCGATCAGAAACGTGAAGCTGACCTTGTGCTTTTCCTTGTCGATGTCCGGATTTGCATTGACGTTTGCAAAAGCGTAGCCGTCCCGCCCGAGCCGGTCGGTGATCGCCTTGGTCGACTCGGTCAGCTTCTCCCTGGAGAACGTTTCACCGGGCTTGATCGTGATGAGGGAACGAAGCTCCGCTTCCGGAACGAGCAGTTCCCCTCCCAGCTTGACGTCGGCCACTTCGAATTTGTCGCCCTCGGTGATGTTTATCGTGATGTAGATGTCGCGGCGATCCGGCGTGATGGAAACCTGGGTGGAGTCGATATTGAATTCCAGATAACCGTTGTTGAGGTAGAACGAGCGCAGCGACTCCAGATCGGCCTGCAGCTTTTGCCTGGAATACTGGTCGCTCTTCGAGAACCACGTGAAAAGGCCCGGCGTTCGCAGCTGAATAACGTCCAGCAGCTCGCGCTCCGAATAGGCCCGATTGCCGACGATGTTGATCCTCCTGATCTTAGCGACCTCCCCTTCGCTTATGTTGAAATTGATGCCGACGCGGTTGCGCTCGAGCGGGGTGACGGTCGTGGTGACCTCCACGCCGTATAGGCCGCGGGTCAGGTACTGGCGCTTGAGCTCCTGCTCGGCCTGGTCGAGCAGGGCACGGTCGAAGATGCGGCCTTCCTGGAATCCGACATCACGCAAGCCTTGCTTGACCTTGTCCTTTTCGAACTCCTTCATGCCGACGAAGTCGATCGCCGCTATCGCGGGCCGCTCCTCGAGCGCCACGATCAACACGTTTCCCTGCACCTCGAGCCTGACGTCGCGGAAGAATCCGGTCGCGAACAGGGTCCGTATCGCTCCTGCGGCTTTTGCCTCGGTCATCGTGTCGCCGACCTTGACCGGAAGATAGTTGAAGACGGTTCCGGCCTCGATGCGCTGGATGCCCTCGACACGAATGTCCTTCACGACGAAGGGATCGAACGCCCACGCCGAATCGGCGAGCATGAGCAGGAGAATCGCCGCTCGCAACGCGGTTTTCACTGATCGAGGGTTACCCCGTCAACAGACGGTTGAAGTCGTTGTAGATAGCAAACGCCATCAGAAAAAGGAGCAAGGTAAGCCCCAGGCGCTGCCCCATTTCCATGATTCGTGCGGACACCGGACTGCCTTTGAAAATCTCCACGACATAATACAGCAAGTGCCCTCCGTCCAATAACGGGATCGGGAGCAGATTGAGGACGCCGAGGCTGATGCTGATCAGCGCGAGAAACGCGACGTAGGCGCCGATGCCGAGCTGCGCCGATTGGCCCGCGTAGTCTGCGATCGTCACCGGGCCGCTCAGGTTCTTCCACGAGATCTGACCGACTACCATCTTGCCCAGCATCTTCAGACTGAACGCCGACGTCTCCCAGGTTCGATCGAGCGCCATTGCCAGCGCCGCGACCGGCCCGTAGCTGATCGTCGTGACGAAGCTCTTCATCGCTTCGGCGTCGATTTGCGGGGCCGCCCCGATCCGGCCGAAGCGCTCGCGGCCCTGGTGGACGGTTTCGGGGCGCAGCCGGATTTCGAGTCTGTCCCCGCCCCGCCGGATGCCGAGCCGCATCATTTCGCCGGGCCG
>DASSJA010000391.1:0-2547 GCA_035691445.1 Burkholderiales bacterium
CCGGTGGACGTCGTGACGGAGCATCCGCGCCTGAACGACGAGCAGAAAAGAAAGATCGTCGAGGAAAATGCGAGGGCTCTCCTCGGGTTCTAGCCTACGCCGGTGGATCGGGAATCTGCCAGAATAGGCGGCCGCACGGAATGGAAGCTCCGCCGCCTGCGTTTACGCATCGACCGCAAGACCGGCTTTTGCGGATCATTCGGCCCGAACGGGCCTTTCAAGGAGGCATCAGAACCATGAAGAAATCAGGACTTCTTCTAGCCGCGAGCGTGCTCGTGCTCGCGAGCTCGGTCGCGGGCGCGCAAGCACCCAAGCGCATGTTCGTGCGTGGCACCATCACGTCGCTGGACGGCAACGTCCTCTCGGTGAAGTCGCGCGACGGCAAGGACCTGAAGGTCAACCTCGCGCCCAAATTCGGGGTGCGCTACGCCAAGGCGCTCACTTTGGCCGACATCAAGCCCGGCGACTTCGTCGGCCCGGCATCCAGGAAGCGCGCCGACGGGACGCTCGAAGCGATCTCGGTGCAGGTGTTCACCCCGGACCGCCGCGGCCAAGTGCCGGAGGGCCACGGACCCTGGGACCTCGAGCCGGGCTCGCTCATGACCAACGCCATCGTGGCTGGCACGGTCGCGGCCTCCAACGGCCGTGATCTGACGTTGGAATACAAGGGCGGCAGCCAGAAAGTGCACGTCCCGCAGGGCGCTCCCATTTTCACCGCCCTGCCGGGTGACCGCTCGATGCTGGTGCCCGGGGCCTATGTGGTTATCGCGGCCCAGGTCGCGCCCGACGGAACCCTGTCGGCCGCGGGTGGCACGGTCAGCAGGGACGGAGTCAAGCCGGCCAATTGATCGTCCTCGCCGGACCGGCGGGAACCCGCAGCGGAGCGCGAATGGAAGGGCGAGGCGGAGCGCTGCGGGTAGAGGAAAGGCCGAATGACGTCGTGCTCGCAACGCTCGCCCGCCCCGAGGTCGCGAACGCCTTCAATACCGAGACGGCGCTCGAGCTGTGCGCGCTCTTCGAAGGCCCCGGAAGCGAACCGCGGCGCCGTTGCATCGTCATCACCGGGGCAGGCGACAAGGCCTTTTGCGCCGGCGCCGATCTGAAGGAGCGCGAGTCCCTGAGCGACGAGCAATGGCGCTCGCAGCACGCAATATTCGAGCGCATGTTTCGCGCCGTGCGCGATTGCCCGATACCGGTGATCGCCGCGGTGAACGGCGCCGCGTACGCCGGCGGCCTGGAGCTCGTTCTGCATTGCGATTTCGCGTACGCGTCCACCCTGGCGAGGTTCGCCCTCACCGAGGTGTCGCTCGGCATCATGCCCGGAGGCGGAGGCACGCAGACGCTGGCCCGCGTCGCCGGCGAACGCCTCGCGAAGGAGCTGATACTTTCCGCGCGTCCCTTCTCTGCAGAGGATGCGCTTGCCTGGGGAGTAGTGAACAGGCTTTGCGAGCCGAGCCGGCTGCTGCAGGAGACGCTTGCAACCGCCGACCGCATCGCCTCGATGGCCCCGCTCTCGGTACTGCAGGCGAAGCGCGCGATCCGCGAAGGCCTGCACAGGGACCTCGCCTCCGGGATGAACCTCGAGGTCGAAGCCTACGACCGCCTCGTCGGAACCGACGACCGCAAGGAGGGTCTGAATGCATTCAAGGAGAAGCGCAATCCGAAGTTCAGAGGCCGCTGAGTGCGGCGCCAGGAGGATGACTTGAACCCCGTTTCCCCGAGCCGGCTCGTGCTCGGCCCTCTGCTCGCCGCGTTTATCGCCGGATGCGCCGGCATGACGAGCAGCGGCGAGCCTCCGGACTACCGAGCCATCGTGGCCAGCCCCGACCGCTCCGACGCCGATCGCGAGACCGACCGCAGGCGCAAGCCCGAATTGCTGCTCGAGTTCACCGGCGTCCGAAAAGGCATGAAGGTGCTCGACATGGGTGCGGGCGCCGGCTACTCGACCGAGCTTCTCGCGCGAGCCGTCGGACCGCGCGGCAAGGTCTATGCGCAGGATTCGCAGTCCATGTCGGCGCGCGCAAGGGAACGCTTCGACGAGCGCGCGAAGGCTCCGGCCATGCACAGCGTGATCCGGCTGCTGCGCGCCTACGACGATCCGGTTCCGCTCGCGGTGCGAAATCTCGATCTGATCACTTTCCTGTTTGCCTATCACGACACCGCGTTCATGACGGTAGATCGAGCGAAGATGAACCGCGCCCTGTTCGAGGCGCTCAAACCGGGCGGCGTCCTCGTCGTCGCCGACCATTCAGCTCAACCCGGAGCAGGCGTAAGCGTTGCGAAGACCCTGCATCGGATCGAGGAGTCGACGCTGCGAGGAGAAATCGAGGCAGCCGGCTTCAAGCTGGTGGCGGAAGCGGATTTCCTGCGCAATCCCGGCGACCTGCGCGATGCAATCGTCTTTCGTCCCCAGACTCCGGTCGACGAGTTCGTGCTCAAGTTCGTGAAACCCGTGGCAATCCGCCCGGCCGAAGGCAGCTCGATGTAGCACGAGCACCGCTGACCACCGGCGTCACGCCTGTCGTCCCGGCCCGACGCTTCAGTTTC
>DASSJA010000392.1:0-2076 GCA_035691445.1 Burkholderiales bacterium
CCTGGTCGTGCGTCACGTAGATGGTCGTCACGCCGAGATCGTTCTGCAGCTTGGCGATCTCCGCGCGCATCTGGACGCGCAGCTTCGCGTCGAGGTTCGACAGCGGCTCGTCCATCAGGAAGGCGGACGGCTCGCGCACGATGGCGCGCCCCATCGCGACCCGCTGGCGCTGGCCGCCGGAGAGCGCCCGCGGCTTCCGCTTCAGGAACTCCTCGAGGCCGAGGAGCTTCGCGGCCTGCTGGACGCGCCTGTCGATCTCGTCCTTGGACATCTTCTTCAGGCGAAGGCCGAAGGCGATGTTCTCGTAAACGGAAAGGTGGGGGTAGAGCGCGTAGCTCTGGAAGACCATCGCGATGTCGCGATCGCGGGCCGGCACGTGGTTGACCACTCGCTCGCCGATCTGCAGGACCCCTTCGGAGATGTCCTCGAGGCCCGCGACCATGCGGAGCGCGGTCGTCTTCCCGCAGCCCGAGGGGCCGACGAGGACCATGAACTCGCCGTCCTCGATCGCCAGGTCCAGGTGGTTCACAGCCCTGGTCCCGTCCGGGTAGATCTTGCTCACTCCGCCGAACGACACCTGAGCCATGGCAAGCCCCCCTTCGAGGTCGCGGGAATCGCCCCGCGATACTACGGCCTGGTAACGGGCCTACGTCAAGCTGCCAACTGTTCGCCGGCGGGCTCGGCCTGCACGGCGGGGCGCATCGAGAGGCGGCGCCGGCTGATCGTCGCGGCCGCGAACGCCGTCACGGCGAGTGCGCTTGCGCCGGCGACTGCGAACGCAAGCCGGGTTCCGCCCGTGTCGCAGAGCCACCCGACGAGGAGCGCGCCGATGGGCGCGAGCCCGTTCCATGCGTAGTAGTAGAGCCCCAGGACGCGGCCGCGGATGTAGTCAGGGCTCTCCAGCTGGATCGCGGCATTCGAGTTCGCGGTGTACGACGTGAAGCAGATGCCGCAGAGGAAGAGCAATGCCCCGACCGCGAAGACGCTCTGCAGCGGCGCGATCAGCAGCTCGGAGACTCCGAACCCGGCGGCGCCGCCGAGCATGACTCGCCACGTGGTCTTCGCGACCGCGGCGGACGTCAGCGCGCCCAGCAGCGCGCCTGCGCCGAAGCAGGCGCTGATCAGGCCCAACGTGATCGGGCTCCCGCGGAGCGTCGTCTTCGCGAGCACGGGCAGCAGGATGTTGAAGTTGAAGCTGATCGATGCGAACACGACCATCATCGCGAGCACGAGCTTCACGGTCCCGTTGCGGCGTGCGTACGCGAATCCCTCGCGGGTGCCGCGCCACACGGTGGGACGGCGGCGATCACACTCCCGGCGAGAGCGGGGCCGAAGATGCGCGCCGTGTTGAAGAGGCTCGAGTTGAGCGCGACCGCGTTCGGCAGCTCCGCCCGGCCGACCATCTGGAAGGTGAGGCTCTGACGAGAGGGCGTGTCGAAGACGATTGCGATTCCTGTCAGGAATGCGATCGTGTCGACCTCGCCGAGTGACGAGTGGCCCGTCAGCTCGATCGCGGCGAGTGCACCGGCGAAGATCATCTGGACCGTCTGCGTGACGATCACCGTGCGGCGGTTGTCGAAGCGGTCGGTGACCACTCCCGCGAAGAGGCCGAGGAGCATGAACGGGCCGAAGCGGGCGATCGAGAATGTCGCGAGCGCGATGCCCTTCTGGTGCGGTGCGAGCTGGACGACCAGCCACGCGAGCGCGATGTTCTGCATCCACGTTCCGCAGACCGACGTGAGTTGCCCGGCGAAGTAGAGGCGATAGTTGTAGTGGCGGCGAAGGCTTGCGAAGGTGCGGCGGGACGCCAGCTTGATCAGCGTCACTCCGGCTCAGCCTCCAGCAGCTTCGCGAGCGGTGAGAGTGCTGCATCGATCGCGTCACGCTCAGCCTCGGAAAGGCGCTCGAGCCGCCGGGCGAGCCAGGCCGTGCGGCGCTGGCGCACCGAGCGAAGGACCTTCTCGCCCTCGCCCGTCAGCGTGAGCCCGACGCGCCGGCGGTCCTCGCCGCCGCGGGTGCGTTCGATCAGCTGCGCCGCCTCGAGCCGCGCGAGATGATTCGACATCGCGGGCGCCG
>DASSJA010000393.1:0-4435 GCA_035691445.1 Burkholderiales bacterium
GTAGCGCGAAAGGAATTCGCGCACGAATTCGAGCGGATCCGGGGTCTGCGACTTCTCGATGATCGCGTCGCCCTGCATCACCGTTACGAGGTTTCCCACGGCCCGCAGCCGCACCGGAGCCGCGAGCCCGATGAACGAGTAACGTCCAAACCGTTCTCCCCCTTCTACGGACTCGAGAAGATAGGTGTTGGAACGATTGGCGAGCTTGAGATAGAGCGAGAGGGGCGTGTCGAGATCGGCGAAAGTCTCGGCGACGAGCGGAACGCGATTGAAACCCTGGGCGGCGAGCCGCTGGAACTCTGCTTCAGTCATCCGATTGCTCCACGAAAACCTTGCGGGTACTGCGACGGCGCGCCACCCTGAATTGCGGCGCGCTAGCGACTGCTGACTATCTGCGCCACCAGCGCCAGCTGCGCCGTTGCACGCAAGTCCCCGCGTTTTCGTAGAGCACGATCGACCTTTATATTGCGGCTTTTCGAGGCGGCTACTGTATACCAGGCGCTCGCGCCTTGTCTACCCGATCGTCGCCTCTACAGGACCTTGCCCGGGTTCATGATGCCGTGAGGGTCCAGGGTGCGCTTGATCCTTCGCATCAGCTCCAGCTCGAGCGGCGACTTGTACCGTCGGATCTCCTCGCGTTTCAGCTGCCCCAAGCCGTGCTCCGCGCTGATCGAGCCGCCGAATCGCGCGACGCTGTCGTGCACGATGCGATTGATCGCCTCGGTGCGCGCCACGAAGGCATCGGGCGCGACACCCTCGGGAGCGGACACGTTGTAGTGCAGATTGCCGTCGCCGACGTGCCCGAAAGTCACCATTCGCACTCCGGGATGCGCGCGACCGAGCTCGGCGTCCGTCATCCGGATGAATTCGGGGATGAGGGATATCGGAATCGACACGTCGTGCTTGACATTCGGGCCTTCGTGGGCTTGCGCCTCGGAGATGAAGTCGCGCAGCTTCCAGAGGGCCTTCGCTTGGGCATCGCTCTGGGCGACTGCCGCGTCGAGTATGGTCTTTTCCTCGAGCGCCGCGCCCAGGATGCCTTCGGCCAGGTTCGCGACGGCCCCGCCGGGCCGAGTATCCGAAAGCTCCAGGAGCACGTAGTGGGGAAAGCGGCGAGCGAAAGGCGCGGCGGCGTCCTTGAAGTGCCTGAGCACCAGCGCAAGGCAGAAATCGGAGAACAGCTCGAACGCCGTGAGCCTCTCGCCGCACTCCCCGAGGGTCCGCTGCAGCAACCCGAGGGCCTTCTCCGGATCCTGCACCGCCACCACCGCGGTGGCGCGGGATCTCGGCAGGGGAAAGAGCTTCAGGACCGCGGCGGTAATCACGCCCAGCGTCCCCTCCGCGCCGATGAAGAGATGCTTGAGGTCGTAGCCGGTGTTGTCCTTGCGCAGGCCGCGCAGGCCGTCCCATATTTCTCCCGAGGGCAGGACGACTTCGAGGCCCAGGACGAGGTCGCGGGTGTTGCCGTAGCGGAGCACCGCCGTGCCCCCGGCGTTCGTCGACAGGTTGCCGCCGATTTCGCAGCTTCCCTCCGCGGCAAGGCTCAAGGGGAAAAGCCGTCCGGCTCCTTCCGCGGCCTTTTGGAGGTTGGCCAGGACGCAGCCCGCCTCCGCCGTCAGGGTGTTGTTGTGCGCATCGATCGCGCGTACGCGGTTCATGCGGGAGAGGTTGAGCACGATCTGCGAGCCGCTCGAGTCCGGTGTCGCCGCGCCGCAAAGACCCGTGTTTCCTCCCTGGGGAACCACGCCCGTGCGCGATTCCGCACAGGCGCGAACCACCGCCGCGACCTCCGCGGTCGAGGCAGGCTTCGCGACCGCGAGCGCCTTTCCGCGATAGCGCTTGCGCCAGTCGGTCGCGTAGGGCGCGGTCTCCTCCGGCGAGACAACGAGCCCGGCAGGGCCTACGATGGCTCGGATGCTGTCGATGAGCGGGTTCATTCGCCGCTGCGGCGCAGCGTCGGCGTCTTCTAATGAACGGACTTCAGCGCTTCGCGCATCCGCGAGATGGTTTCCCGGTAGTCCTTCGAGCCGAAAATCGCCGATCCCGCCACGAAAGTATCGGCACCGGCGCGCGCAATCGCGGCGATGTTCGCCGCGTTTACGCCCCCGTCCACCTCCAGCATGATCTCGCGTCCCGTGTCGTCGATCCTCCTGCGCGCGGCGCGAAGCTTGTCCAGAGCGTGCGCAATGAACTCCTGCCCTCCGAACCCGGGATTCACCGACATGATGAGAACCAGATCGAGCTTGTGCACGATGTGATCGAGGTAGGATAGCGGAGTGGCGGGATTCAGCACGAGGCCCGCCTTGCAACCGGAATCGTGTATCAGGCCGACGGTGCGATCGACGTGCCCGCTCGCTTCCGGATGAAAGCTGATGATGTTGGCTCCGGCACGGGCGAAGTCGGGAATGATCCGATCGACCGGGCTGACCATGAGGTGAACGTCGATCACGATTTTGGTGAGCGGGCGTATCGCCTCGCAAACGAGCGGCCCCACGGTGAGGTTCGGGACGTAGTGATTGTCCATCACGTCGAAATGGATCATGTCCGCTCCGGCAGCGACGACCGCCGCGATCTCGTCACCGAGTCGCGCGAAGTTCGCGGACAGGATGCTTGGTGCTATACGGAAGACGCGCTCGGCCATCGCGCGAAATTCTACTTGGATTCGCCCGGGGTCGCATGAACAGATGGTCGCGCACACCCTTGTCAGCCCGCGTGATTTCGTGTGGAATGGCTGCATGGTTGCGGAAAAAAAATACGAGGTCGCCGTCTCCACGCAGACGCAATACGTCGTCGAGCAATCCGACGAGGACAAGGGCCGCTTCGTCTTCTCCTATACGATCACGATACGCAACAACGGCAGTGTCCCCGCGCAACTGATCTCGCGGCATTGGATCATTACCGATGGCCGCAATCAGGTGCAGGAGGTGCGCGGTTTGGGGGTCGTCGGCGCTCAACCGCTCCTCAAGCCCGGGGAGAGCTTCGAGTACACCAGCGGCACGGCGATTGCGACGCCCGTCGGTACCATGCGGGGCAGCTATCAGATGGTCGCCGAAGACGGCACCCACTTCGACGCGCCGATTCCGGAGTTCACGCTATCGGTGCCCCGGGTACTGCACTAGGGAGTCCGGGGCGGATCCCCGCCGGAGCGGGACGCCTGCTCGCCGCTCTTCGGTCTCTTCGGCAGCGTCCACCAGACGAGGGCCAGGAGCAGCGCGAGCGCCAGCCCCGCCTCGAGCAGGATGATCCACAACCCGGAACTCACGTTGCAGGGCGTCCTCAAAACCTTCATCCGATGATAGAACATCTACGCTGGCCGGTCTTGACCGCCTTGGTGCTCATCGCCGGTTGCGCCGGCCAGCCGATCCCGGCGGGCTCGGCCGCGGGGAACTGCGCGTCGCTCCCGGGCTGCCCGGTTTGTCCCGTGTGTCCGGCGCCGCAGGCCGCCGCGCCGCGCGTCAACCCGCTCGAGGCTGTCGAATTCGGCGCCCTGCCGGGCTGGCAAGACGGCGAGCAGGCGGCTGCCTGGCCCGCCCTCCTCGCTTCCTGCCAGGCTCTGCGCTGGCGCGAGCTGTGGCGCGGGGCTTGCGTGCGAGCGATGGATCTGCGCTTGCCCACCGACGACGAGGCGCGCCGCTTCCTGGAAGACAACTTCGTGCCCTGGCGCCTCGCCAACCCGGACGGCACGCTCGACGGGCTGATCACCGGTTACTACGAGCCCGTCCTGCGCGGCAGCCGAACCAGGATTGCACCGTTCCTGTATCCGCTGTATGCCCCCCCTGACGACCTGCTCACCATCGATCTGTCCCCGACCAATCCGGACCTGCGCGGGATGCGCCTGCGAGGACGCCTCGAGGGAAAGCGCGTCGTGCCCTACTACTCGAGGGCGGAAATCGCCCGCGGCGCCGCACCCGTCGCAGGGAAGGAAATACTATGGGTCGATGATCCGATCGAAGCGTTTTTCCTCCAGGTCCAGGGTTCCGGAAGAATCCAGCTGCCGGGCGGAGAGACTCTGCGCGTGGGCTACGCGGACCAAAACGGCTACCCGTTCCAGTCGATCGGTCGCTACCTCGTCGAGCACGGCGAGCTCAAGCTCGGTGAAGCGTCGATGCAGGCCATAAAATCCTGGGCCGCGGCGAATCCGCAACGCGTGCAGGAACTGCTCGACCAGAACCCGAGCTTCGTGTTTTTCCGCGAATTGCCCCACATCGATCCCGCAGGCGGTCCGATCGGCGCGTTCGGCGTGCCGCTCGTGCCCGGGCGCTCGGTCGCCGTCGATCCGCGCTACGTTCCGCTCGGGGCCCCCGTATTCCTTGTCACGACGTTCCCGGCGAGCGCGACGCCGCTGACCCGCCTCGTGCTCGCTCAGGACGCGGGCGGCGCTATACGAAATCCGGTCCGTGCCGATTTCTTCTGGGGATCGGGCGCTGAAGCGGGC
>DASSJA010000394.1:0-3044 GCA_035691445.1 Burkholderiales bacterium
TGCGCGTGTACGCCGCCTGGGCGACGGACGCCCCCGAAACCGACGCAATGGCGATCCAAGAAGCCATGGGTTATGTCAACCGGGACCCGAACCGTCACGGAACCAGTGTGTCCTTCCGGTGAGGATGCGTAGGCCGGGCCGTTTGGCGCGCTGGGCGTAGATCGGGGGCGCTTGCGTTCCAGCTCGCCTTGCGCTACCGTGCGCAGGCATGGAGGCGCTGCTTCGATACCGCGGCCGCTCGGTCACGGCGGCCGACGTTCACTTCATCCGCGAGCTGGTCGCGGCCCACGCTGGCGAGAGCCGGCGGCGGTTGTCGCAGCGGCTGTGTGAGGCATGGGACTGGCGGCAGGGGACCGGGGCGCTGCGGGACATGGTGGCCCGCGGGCTGATGCTGGCGCTGGCCCGGGCCGGACACATCGAGCTGCCGGCGGTGAGGATGCGGCCGAAGAACCCGCTGGCGGTGCGCGGGCGACCGGGGCCGGTGGAGGTGGACCGCACGCCCGTGTCGGGGAGCTTGCGCGAGCTTGGGGCGCTTAAGTTCCGCCAGGTGCGCCGCAGTGCTGAGGAGCGCTGCTTCAACAGTCTGCTCGAGAGTCATCACTACCTCGGCTACAGCCAGCCGGTTGGCGAGCAGCTTAAGTTCATGGTGTACGCCGGGGCGAGACCGGTGGCCCTCTTTGCGTGGAGTTCGGCGGCGCGGCACCTGGGCCCGCGCGACCGGTACCTCGGGTGGCACCCGCAGGTACGTCAGCGCAACATCCGCTTCCTCGCTTACAACACGCGCTTTCTTGTCCTGCCGTGGGTGTCGGTGCCGCACCTGGCTTCGCACCTGCTTTCCCGGATGACGCGGATGTTATCTGCTGAGTGGGAGAAGGTGTACGGGCATGCGGTGCACTTCGCCGAGACCTTCGTCGATACCACGCGCCATCGAGGGACGTGCTATCGGGCGGCAAACTGGGTGATGCTCGGGCGCACGCAGGGTCGTGGCAAGGATGACCTGACGCATCGACCGAACCGCACGTTGAAGGACGTGCTCGGGTTGCCGTTGGTGGTGGACTTCCGCGAGCGGCTGCTCTCATGAGTCGCAAGGGGCACAAGCCACGAGGCCGCACCCCACGCGACATGCCGCCTGTGATGCAGGTGAACCTCGAGGAACTCTCGGCGATCCTCGAGCGCGCCAAACCGGCCTTGAGCGCCGAGGATCACGCGAAGCTGACGACGGCGATGACTACGCTTGCCTCCACAGCGCAGATCGTCGTGGAGCTGATCGCGGAGCTGCAATCAAAGAAGACCTCAGTCGAGCGGCTGCGCCAGATGCTCTTTGGAGCTCAGACGGAGAAGACCGAGCAGGTGCTCGGCGAGAAACGCCTCGGTAGCGAAGCCCCGCAGGGTGGCGCAGATACCGCCCCGGGGACTCAAGCGGCTCGCAAGAAGCTCCCGGGCCACGGGCGCAACGGCGCCGCCGCCTACTCGGGCGCCGAGCACGTGCACGTGCCGCACACTGATCTTGGCGGCGGGGATGCCTGTCCCGGCTGTCATCATGGAAAGGTCTATCCGCTCTCGCCGCCCGCCGTGCTGGTGCGCATCACGGGCATGGCGCCGCTTGGGGCGCGGGTATACGCGTGCGATCGGCTGCGCTGCAATCTGTGCGGAGAGGTCTACACCGCTGCGGCGCCACCCGGGGTCGGGAGCGAGAAGTACGATGCGAGCGCGACCGGCATGGTGGGACTGCTGAGGTACGGCACGGGACTGCCCTTCAATCGCATCGAGCAGCTACAGACGGCAATGCGCATCCCGCTGCCGGCGGCCACGCAGTGGGATCTGGTCGAGCGCGGCGCCCCGAAGCTCGCTCCGGGACACGAGGAGCTGATCCGTCGGGCCGCCCAAGGCACCGTGGTGCACAACGACGACACAACGATGAAGGTGTTGCAGCTGACCGCCGAGCAACGCGCCGCGGCCCTGGGCGCGGATGCCGCCGAGGGCCGCACGGGAGTGTTCACCTCGGGCATCGTCGCCACGGGCGAGGGAAGGAAGATCGCGCTGTTTTTTACCGGCGTGCGACACGCCGGAGAGAACCTCGCCGCTGTTCTCGAACGCCGCGCGGCGGAACTGCCGATCCCGATCCAGATGTGCGACGGGTCATCGAGCAACGCCGCAGAGGGGTTCGAGACGCTGCTTTCCAACTGCAATGCGCACGGCCGCAGAAAGTTTGTCGAGCTCGTTGAGCTTTTTCCCGAGGAAGTGCGCTTCGTACTCGAGACACTCCGAGAGGTCTACAAGACGGATGCTCGGGCGTGCAAGGAAAACCTCACCCCCGAGCAGCGGCTGCGACTACACCAGGCCGAAAGTGCACCCAGGATGGCGGCGCTTAAGGAGTGGATGGAGCGGCAACTCACCGAGCACCGCATCGAGCCGAACTCCCGGCTGGGGGAGGCGATCGGGTACCTGCAAAAGAGGTGGGATGCCTTGACGCTGTTTTTGCGCGTGGCGGGGGTGCCCCTCGACAACAACATCTGCGAGCAAGCGCTGAAGAAGGCGATCCTGCATCGCAAGAACTCGCTCTTCTACCGCACGCTCAACGGCGCCCGGGTCGGCGACATCTTCATGAGCCTGATCTACACCGCTGAGCTCAACGGGATCGCCGCGTTCGATTACCTCGTCGCTTTGCTGCGCCACAGCGAGCAACTCGCCGAGCACCCCGAGCAGTGGATGCCGTGGAATTACCAGGCGACGCTGGCGGGCCTGCAAGGCGGTACGGGCCCGCCAGCGTGATCCTCAGGCGCCCGCCCTGGCCTCGGGCGCGGTCAAAGGGATACGACGCCAGATCGGTGCCGCCAGGGCCGAGGAAGGGTTGCCGCCCCAGATCAGGGCGGTGAACTCGTGCGCCAGCAGCTCTCGGCTTACCGCGCCGGCGGCCGTCGGCCAGTGGCGAAAGCGGCCCTGGGACAGGCGTTTTTGCGCCAGCCAGAAGCCCTGTCCGTCATAAACCAACAGCTTGAGTGACTTCGCCGAGCGCGAGCGAAAAACAAACATCGTGCCGTCCA
>DASSJA010000395.1:0-14153 GCA_035691445.1 Burkholderiales bacterium
TCGCGGCGCTCATGGGTCTGATGTCGGCGCCGTTCGCGATCGTTCTCACGCTGGGCGCGCTCTACACTCGGTACGGCCATTTGGCGGTCGTTTCCTCGACGTTCCACGGGATTTCCGCCGGCGCGGCCGGTCTGGTGGTCGCGATGGGGATCAAGATGGCGGCAAGCCCGCGCCTGCGCTCGCTCATGGCGGCATTCACGTTCGTCACGTTCCTCGCGATCGCAATCGTCCGCCTGCCGCTCGGCGTTTTTCTGCTGGTCGCCGCTCCGGTGAGCGTGGCGGCGGCGGTCTGGAGGGGAAAGTGACCGAGATCCTGGCTCAGTTGGCGATCGATTTTTCGCTCTTGTCCCTGTTTGCAGTCGGCGGGGTGATCACGGTGCTGCCCGAAATGCACCGCAACGTCGTGGAGGTCCGCGGCTGGATGAGCGGTACGCAGTTCGCGGAGCTGTTCGCGCTGGCCCAAGCCGCGCCGGGCCCGAACATCCTGGTCGTCAGCCTCATCGGCTGGAACGTGGCCGGCCTCGCCGGGGCCGCGGTGGCGACCGCGGCGGTTTGCGCGCCGTCTTGCATTCTGACTTTCGCGGTTTCGCGGATCTGGGAGCGCTTCAAGGGCGCCCGGTGGCGCAAGGCGCTGGAGGAGGGGCTCGTTCCGGTAACGGTCGGCCTCATGCTGGCGGGCGGGTATCTCATCACGCTTTCGGCCGATCATTCCTGGATGGCTTTCGCGATCACTGGCGCGACGGCCGCGCTCGCCCTGCTGAGCAAGATCCACCCGCTTTGGCTTCTCGCCGGCGCCGGACTGCTCGGCCTTGCCGGCTGGGTCTGAAGAGACGCGCCCCGGTTCGTGAGCGCCGCGCCCCAGCTCAGGCTGAAACCGGGGCGCGAGCGCTCCCTCCTTCGCCGCCATCCCTGGGTGTTCTCCGGCGCCGTCGACGAGGTGAGCGGCCCTCAGAGCGGCGGCACCGTCGAGGTGCGCGCAGCAGACGGGCGGTTTCTCGCCTGGGCGGCATACAGCCCGGCTTCGCAGATTCGGGCCCGCGTGTGGACCTTCGACGAGGCGGAGGTTCCGGGTCCCGGGCTGTTCGAAAAGAGAATCGAGCTTGCGCTCACTCGCCGCCGCTCGGAAATCCCCAGGGAAACGACGAACGCGCTGCGACTTGTTCACGGTGAATCCGACGGGCTCCCGGGATTGATCGCCGACCGCTATGCCGATACGGTGGTCGTTCAGCTCCTTTCCGCCGGCTGCGAGAAATGGCGCGATACCCTGATCGGAATTCTTCGGGAGCGGAGCGGCTGTGCCAGGATCTACGAGCGCTCCGATACGGACGTGCGCGAGCTCGAAGGCCTGCCTGAAAGCTCGGGGTTGATTTTGGGCACCGCGGCGGACGCGCCGCTGGAGATCGTCGAGCATGGCATCAAGTACGAGGTCGACGTCGCCTCGGGGCAGAAAACCGGATTCTATTTGGATCAGCGCGACAACCGCCGGCGCGTAGGGCAGCTCGCTGCAGGCAGGGAAGTGCTCGATTGCTTCTGCTATACGGGCGGATTCGCCCTATCCGCGCTCGCTGGCGGGGCCCGCTCGGTTCTGTTGCTCGATGCCTCGGCGCAGGCACTGGTGCAGGCGAAGGGGAATTTCCTCCTGAACGGCTTCGAGGCCGGCCGCGCCGAGTGGCTCGACGCCGACGTCTTCGAAGCTCTGCGCAGGTTGCGCCGGGAAGGGAGGCAATTCGACCTCATCGTGCTCGATCCGCCCAAGTTCGCACCCACGCCGAAGGACGCCGAACGCGCCGCGCGGGGATACAAGGATATCAACATGAACGCGCTCAAGCTCCTGCGGCCAGGGGGGCTGCTTGCGACCTTCTCCTGCTCGGGGGGGGTGCCACCGGAGCTATTTCAGAAGATCGTCGCGGGCGCCGCCGCGGACGCCGGAGTACCGCTGCTCCTCCGGGAGCGGTACCGCGCCGCGCCCGACCACCCCGTGCGAGTCGAGTTTCCCGAGGGCGAGTATTTGAAGGGCCTGCTGCTGGAACGGGACTGACGCCTCGTCTGGCGGCGGCACGGTTGCGTTGTAGTCCGGAGCGTGCTGTAATGCGCCCTTTTTTCGGGCCGCCGGCGGATTCAGGCGGTCGCCTTGCCGCAAACCTTTCGCGGCACAGCACGCTCAAATAAACTTGTCCTTAGGGGCGAGGCGGGTCCGAGCCGCCGGCGCCGCGTAAAGTGCCTGGAGGTCGAATTGGCGTCACAAGAAAGCATGGTACCCGTGACGATACTCACCGGGTTTTTGGGGAGCGGCAAGACCACGCTCGTCAACCGCATCCTCAAGGAGCAGCACGGCCACCGCATCGCCGTGATCGAGAACGAATTCGGCGAGGCCGGAGTGGACAATGAAATCCTCCTCAGCGAAACGGGCGAGCAGATCATCGAGATGAACAACGGTTGCGTATGCTGCACGGTACGCGGCGACCTTATCCGCATCCTGGGCGAGCTCAAGGAGCGCCGCGACTCCGGGAAGCTCGATTTCGAGCGCGTGATCATCGAGACTACGGGAATGGCGGATCCCGGGCCGGTGGCGCAGAGCTTCTTCATCGACGAGAAGATCGGCAACTACTATCTGCTGGACAGCGTCATCACGATGGTGGACGCGAAGCACGGTGCGAAGCAGCTCGACGAGTTCCGGGAAGCCCAGGAGCAGATAGGCTTCGCAGACCGCATCCTCTTGTCGAAGACCGACCTCGTCTCGCAGGACGATCAGGAGACGCTGCGGAAGCGCCTGGTCAAGATGAACCCCAGGGCGCCGATCAAGAATGTCCATTTCGGCGACGCGCCGATCGGGGATATTCTCGACATCCGCGGTTTCAACCTTACCGCGGTCCTGGAGCTCGACCCGGAGTTCCTGGAAGACTCCGAGCACGAGCACGACGAGCACGTACGCTCCTTCGTGTTCCGGTCGAACAAGCCGTTCGATAGCGCAAAGCTGGAGGAATTTCTTTCCGGGGTGGTTCAGATCTACGGGCCTGACCTGCTGCGCTACAAGGGAGTCCTGTACATGAAGGGCAACACCCATCGTGTCGTGTTTCAGGGCGTGCACATGCTCATGGGCGGCGATCTGGGTCGCCCCTGGGGCAGGGACGAGAAGCGCTCGAGCACGATGGTTTTCATAGGAAAGAATCTGCCGCAAGATCTCTTTATCAAGGGGCTGGAACAATGTTTGGTCGAAAAGCAGTAAAGAAGCCGGCGCCGAAAACCGCCAAGCCGGTGGAGGTCAGGCCTGCGGAGGTAAAGCCCGCAGAGGCACGGCAGCACGCGGAGGAAAAACCGGCGAAAAAGAGCGGGCTGACGGAAGCCGAGTTGATGCGCGCGCCCGCTTCACAGTACATGAGCGCGGAGCAGCTCGCGTTCTTCCGCGACCGGCTGCTCGAAACCCAAAAGGAGCTGCTCGAGAAGGCGAATGTCACTTCCGAGCATCTGCGAGAGCACGAGCTTGAAGCCGATCCAACCGATCAGGCGACCATCGAGGAGGAGTACGCGCTCGAGCTGCGCGCGCGCGACCGCGAGAGGAAGCTGCTCAAGAAGATCGACGAAGCCTTGCGCCGTATCGAAGAAGGCAGCTACGGGTATTGCGAGGAAACGGGCGAGCCGATCGGCATCGCTCGATTGATCGCGCGGCCGACGGCGACGCTTTCGGTCGAGGCGCAGACGCGGCGCGAGCAAAAGCAAAGGCTCTACGGGGAGTAGCATTTTCGCTTGCGGTACACTATGGATCGATCATGAACCGCACCGTGCGCCATCTGTTTGTCGCCGCCGCCCTGGTGTTCGCCCAACAAGCCGCGCAGCTGCATGCGTTGTCGCATCTCAAGCACGATCTGATCCAGGCCGAGGGGGGCGGCAAGTGCATTCCCCCCATCGGCCATCCCGCAGAGAAATGCATCGCGTACCACGCGGTCGACAGCACGCTCCCCAGCCTTGCCGCGGCGATCGACCCGCCCCGGGTCTCGCCGCCTGAAGCAACTTCGGTAATCCTCCCTCTCCCCTTCGCTCCGCGGATCGATTTCGATTCGCGCGCTCCCCCGGTCCTCTCCTAGTTAGAGAGCCCCGGGATCGTCCCGCCCGAGCGGGCGGTCGTATTCGCGGGCGCCCGCCGGGCGTGCCGCAACGCGCATGAGCTGGAGAGGCAACATGTTCAAGAAGAGCACGATGGCGTTCGCTGCCGCGGCCTTGAGTCTGCCCTGTGCCGCACACGCGCAATCGCAGGACGAGCTGCAGACCCTCCGCGACCGGGTCAAGCAGCTGGAGCAACGGGTGGACGAGGCGGAGCAGGCGGCGATTCAGGCGTCCAACCGCCCGACCGCGGAAAACGCCCTCAACCCGGGCGTTTCAGCGATCCTAAACGGCGTCTATTCCAATCTTTCGCAGGACCCCCGCTCCTTCAGGATCAACGGGTTCGTCCCGACGCTCGGTGATGTCGGTCCGGGCGTGCGCGGTCTGAGCCTGGGTGAATCGGAGCTCGCTTTCGCGGCGAACATCGATCAGAACTTCCGCGGAACGCTCGTCGCCTCGATCTCGCCGGACGACAGCACCATCGACGTGGAAGAGGGCTACATCCAGACGCTTTCGCTGTCCAAGGGCTTTACCGTCAAGGCCGGACGCTTCTTCTCCGCGGTCGGCTACCAGAACCAGATCCACGCGCACGCCTGGGACTTCACCGACGCGCCGCTCGCCAGCAAGGTGTTCCTCGGCAACCAGCTGGCCGACGACGGCGTTCAGCTGAAGTGGGTCGCGCCGACCATCACCTACTTCGACCTCGGCGTCGAAGTCGGGCGCGGCAAGCAGTTTCCCGCGGGCTCCGACCGAAACAAGAACGGCTTCAGCTCGAGCAATTTCTTCACCCACGTCGGGGGCGACCTCGGGACGGGCGTCGCCTGGCAAACGGGATTGTCGTACGCGAGCACTTCGCCGCAGGACCGCAGCTACGGCGACGTGGACTCGAACCGAACGGCCGTCACCAACAGCTTCACCGGCGATACCGGCCTGTGGGTGCTGAGCGGCATCCTGAAATGGGCGCCCAATTACAACCCGACCTCCAGGAGCTTCAAGCTCCAGGGGGAATATTTTCGCCGCCGGGAGAACGGGAATCTGACGTTCGACACGTCGGGTGCGGTTGGAACACAGACCGGCGGATACACCTCGGCGCAGTCGGGCTGGTATTTGCAGGGCGTGTACCAGTTCATCCCGATGTGGCGCGTCGGCTATCGCTACGACCGGCTGGACGCGGGCACGACGAGCATCGGTCTCGTGGATTCCGGCGCGCTCGCCGCCGCGGACTTCCCCGTTCTCGCCAGGTACAACCCGACCCGTCAGACGGCGATGGTGGACTGGAGCCCCAGCGAGTTCAGTCGCGTCCGGCTGCAGTACGCACGGGACAACTCGCGCTCGGATGCGACCGACAACCAGGTTTTCCTCCAGTACATTGTAAGCATGGGCGCGCACGGCGCCCACACGTTCTGAGGGTGTGACATGAAAAAGATTCTGAAGCTCGCAGTGGCGCTCGGGTCCGCATCGCTTGCCTTCCCTGCGGTAGCCGCGGTCAACATCTTCGCGTGCGAGCCGGAGTGGGGCGCGCTCGCTCAGGAGCTGGGCGGGGACAGGATCTCGGTGTACTCGGCGACGACCGCGTTCCAGGATCCGCACCGCATCGAGGCGCGCCCGAGCCTGATCGCGCGCATTCGCTCCGCCGATCTGGTGATCTGCTCCGGTTCGGAGCTCGAGATCGGCTGGCTGCCGCTCCTGCTCACGCAATCGGGGAACGATCGAATCCGGCCGGGCTCACCGGGCTACATCGAAGCTTCGCAGTACGTGCTCAGGCTCGAGATCCCGAAAGCGATCGACCGCGCGCTCGGCGACATCCATCCGGGCGGCAACCCGCATGTCCATCTCGATCCACGCAACGTCCCCAGGATCGCGCGGGTCGTCACCGAGCGGCTGTCGCAGATCGATTCGGCGAACGCCGATGTGTACAAGAGCCGCGCGAGCGCCTTCGCGGACCGCTGGACCGCGGCGGAGCAGCGCTGGGAGAAGGAGGCGGCCCCGCTCAAGGGCGTGCCCATCGTGGTTTACCACAAGGACTTCTCGTATTTCATCAATTGGGCGGGAATGCGCGAGGCGGGCAGCCTCGAGCCGAAGCCGGGCATTCCTCCCACCCCGTCGCATCTCGCCGAGCTTATCGATCAGATGAAGCGCGCGCCGGCGAAAGTGATCGTCTATTCGCCCTACAACAGTTCGCAGGCAGCCGAATTCCTCTCGAGCCGGGCCCACATTCCCGCCGTGATGGTACCCTTCACCGTGGGCGGAACGGACAAGGCGAAGGACCTGTTCGGCCTGTTCGACGATACGATCCAGCGCCTGCTCGGAGTCGTGAAATGACTATCGACGCGGCGAATTTCGGCATTTTGTGGCCGGCATTCATCGCCGGCCTTCTGGTCACGGCCACCCATGTGCCCCTCGGCATGCAGGTGCTCTCGCGCGGGATCGTTTTCATCGATCTGGCGGTCGCGCAGGTCGCGGGCGTCGGGGTGATCCTGGCGGATTACCTCGGCTGGGAACCTACCGGCGCGGCGGTGCAGATCGCGGCGCTTTCGGCGGCGCTCGCTTGCGCGATGATGCTGACCTGGACCGAGCGCCGCTGGCCCGAGATTCAGGAAGCCGTGATCGGAACCGTGTTCGTCGTCGCCTCCAGCGTCGCGATTCTCCTGCTCGCCAAGAACCCGCGAGGTGGCGAGAACCTCAAGGAGCTGCTGGTAGGGCAGATCCTATGGGTCAATCCCGCGCATCTTGCCATCGTTGCATTGATCTACGCAGCCGTGCTCGGCATCTGGTTCGGTCTGGGGAAGCGGCTCGGGCGGATCGGCTTTTACGTGCTGTTCGGCTGCGCCGTCACGGTATCGGTGCAGCTGGTGGGCTTGTATCTGGTCTTTACAACGCTGGTCGTACCCGCGCTTTCGACCTATTACACGCAAGGGCGGCGATACCTCAAGGCCTACTCGGTCGGCGTGATCGGCTACGCCGTCGGCCTGCTTGCCTCGCTGTGGCTCGATCTTCCCTCCGGCTCGATGATCGTGTGCTCGATCATCGCCGTCGGATTGCTGGTCGCGTTCTTGAGCCGCTCGCGACACTCGTCCTAGCGCAGCGTTCTTACCCGCGCCGACCTCGGCGCGTTGCGCTGTCCCGCGCAAAGTGATACAACCAGCCACCGTTCGCGCACGCGTGGTCCCTTCGAAATCGGGTCATTTTCTCGTGATCTTTTCGATATTCGGCTGGAAAAGGGCTCCGCCGAAGAAGGCGGGCAAACCGGTAGCGGGAAAAGCGGGGCCAGCTCAGGCGGGGCCCGCGGGTTCGACGCAGGGGGCCGAAATCCCGGAAGCACGCGGCGAGGACTCGCTCGATTTCAGCGAATACGTGCCTCCGCCAAAACCGGAGCCCGAGGCGGCCGGACAAAATCTCGTCTCCGCGACCGCGCCGGTGCTCCCGCAACGTTGGGGCGAGGCTCCGGCCATACCGCCGGAAGTCGATGCGTTTCTTTCCGATCTGGATCACGCTCCTGACGCCGAGGAGGTCCCGCCGATGGTGGAGAAAGCGGCGACTCTCTTCGCGAGCGGGCAAGCCGCGCAAGCGCTGTCGGCGCTCGCGCCCTCGGTCCGCGATGCGGACATCGTTGCAACAGAGCAGACGTGGCTGGTGCTTTTCGATCTCTACCAGTATCTCGGCATGAAAGAGGAATTCGAGGCGCTTGCCCTGGAGTTTGTCGTGAAGTTCGAGCGCTCGCCGCCCGCGTGGATCGAAACGGGCGAACCTCGCGCTCCCGCGCCCGCGACAGGAGGTATCGCTTGCTTTGCGCTCGGCGAGGAGCTGGTCGGCGCGAGCGCAGCGGAATGGGAGACATTGCGGAACGCGGTTGGCGACGAGCGGACGGTGCGCGTGGAATGCGGCAAATTGGAGCGCATCGATGGCGCGGGCTGCAAGCTGTTGCTCGAAACCGTGCTTTCCTTTCGCGAGGCCGGAAAGGGGATCGTGCTCACGGGAGAAGAACGCCTCGTTCGATTCCTGGAAGAAACGTGCAGCGCCGGCGGGAAAGAGACCCATCCTGCCGTGTGGGCGCTCCTGTTCGAGGTATACCGGGTCCTGGGGCTCCAGGTTCAATTCGAAGAAGCCGCCGTCAACTATGCGGTCACCTTCGAGGTCTCGCCCCCCTCCTGGGAATCGCAGCCGCGGACCGAGGCGAAGCGTTCCGCGGTCGCCGGTTCCGTCGGCGCCCCGGACCATGATCTCGCTCTGTCCGGAGAGCTACTCGGGGCGAGCGAGGATCTGGCCACGCAGTTGCAAGACCGGGCGGCAATCGGCAGGACGCTGGTGGTAGACATGGCGGGAGCGAAACGCGTCGACCCGGCTACGGCCGATCTGATGCTGAACGTGCTCTCGAAGCTCAGGCAGGCCGGTGTGACGATCGAAATTCGCGGTACAAACGAGCTCATTCGCGCATTGTTCTGCATCAAGGGCCTGAGCAGGCTTGCGCGTATCATTCCGCGAAAGTAGCTTGATTCGAGGTTTCCCGCCTCCATCTTCACGCGGATCGAGACATGGAACACTTCCACGGAACCACGATCGTATCGGTGCGTCGCGACGGAAAGGTCGCTCTGGGTGGCGATGGCCAGGTCACGCTCGGCAACGTCGTGGTGAAAGCGGGCGCACGCAAGGTCCGGCGCCTCCATCACGACCGGATACTCGCCGGATTCGCCGGGGGGACCGCGGACGCGTTCACGCTGTTCGAGCGTTTCGAGGCGAAGCTCGACAAGCACCAGGGAAATCTGCTGCGCTCGGACGTCGAGCTCGCAAAAGACTGGCGCACCGACCGGGTATTGCGGCGCCTCGAGGCGATGCTCGCGGTGGCCGACCGCGAGTCTTCGCTGATCATAACGGGCATGGGCGACGTCATCGAGCCCGAGCTGGGATTGATCGCGATGGGTTCCGGGGGGCCTTACGCGCAGGCGGCGGCGCGCGCCCTGCTGGAGAACACCGGGCTCGACGCCGAAAATATCGTTCGCAAGGCGCTCTCGATCGCGGCCGACCTGTGCATCTACACCAATCAGCAGATCGTCGTCGAAACGCTGGAATAGCGCCGGGATGTCCGCCTCAATGTCCTCCATGACCCCGCAGGAAATCGTCCACGAGCTTGACAAGCACATCGTCGGCCAGGATCGCGCCAAGCGCGCCGTCGCCATCGCGCTCAGGAATCGCTGGCGCCGGCAGCAGGTTGATGATCCGCTTCGGCAGGAGATCACGCCCAAGAACATCCTCATGATCGGGCCGACCGGGGTGGGCAAGACCGAGATCGCGCGGCGCCTCGCGCGCCTGGCGGACGCCCCCTTCATCAAGGTCGAGGCGACGAAATTCACCGAGGTCGGATACGTCGGGCGCGACGTCGACACCATCGTTCGCGATCTGGTGGAAACCGCGATCAAGGACACCCGCGAGTCGGCGATGAAGAAAGTGCGCCGCAGAGCCGAGGATTCCGCGGAGGAACGGGTGCTCGACGTGTTGCTGCCGCCCGCTCGTCAGCCTGTCCCCTTCGGCGAGCGCGACGCCGAACCCGCGGGGAAGGCGGCCGGCGAAGAGGAGTCGACGACGCGCCAGAAGTTCCGGAAGAAGCTCCGGGAGGGCGAGCTCGACGACAAGGAGGTCGAAATCGAAGTGTCCGCGCCGCAGGCGCAGATGGAAATATTCGCTCCCCCCGGAATGGAGGAGCTCACGCAGCAGATCCAGGGCATGTTCCAGAACCTGGGAGGCGGCAGGAGAAAGCTTCGCCGCATGAAGGTTCGCGAGGCGATGGGGATGCTCACGGAGGAGGAGGCGGCACGTCTCGTCAACGAGGAGGATTTGCGCGCCAAGGCGCTCGCCAATGTCGAGCAGAACGGCATCGTGTTCCTCGACGAGATCGACAAGATCGCGAGCCGCGGCGAAACGATAGGCGCCGACGTCTCGCGCCAGGGCGTGCAACGGGATTTGCTGCCGCTGGTGGAGGGCACGACGGTCTCGACCAAGTACGGCATGGTAAAAACCGACCACATACTATTCATCGCGAGCGGTGCCTTCCATCTGTCGAGGCCCTCGGACCTGATTCCCGAACTGCAGGGACGTTTCCCCATTCGCGTCGAGCTGGATTCGCTCACGGTCGACGACTTCGAGCGCATTCTCACTGCGACCGATGCCTGCCTCACCCGCCAGTATCAGGCGCTTCTCGCAACGGAGGACCTGGAGATCAGGTTCCTGCCCGACGGAATCCGCCGCCTCGCGGAGATCGCCTGGTCGGTCAACGAGAAAACCGAGAACATCGGCGCCCGCCGCCTGTATACGGTGATGGAGAAGCTGCTCGAAGAGATTTCGTTCGTTGCGGGCAGGCACGGCAGGGAAAGCGTGAATATCGACGCCGCTTTCGTCGACACCAAGCTCAAGGAGCTCGCGCAGAGCGAGGATCTGGCGCGCTACGTTCTTTGACCGACCGCCTAGCGGCCGTCCGGGTCATCCGGTCCGGGGAAGGCCTTCAGCGCGCGCCGGAGGAATTCCACCTGCCGCGTAAAACGCGTGCAGGCATCGCAGATTCCCACGTGAAGGCGCAGGGCGATCCTCTCGGGGAAGGACAAACGCCTGTCCATCCCTTGGGAGATCAGCCTGCTTGCTTCCTTGCAGGAAAGACGGATCGCCACCTCGGCGCTCTCCCTACCCGGCGCCCGCCGGGCCCGCCAGGAACCAGGTCCGTTCCAGGCAGGCACGCAGGCTCATCCGGGCCCGATAAAGCATCACCCAGCAATTGGACGTGGAAATCCCGAGTTCCTTACAGATTTCATCGGTCTCGAGCCCCATCAGCTCGCGCATGGTGAACGCGCTCGCGGTATTCCTGGGCAGGGACTGCAGGCAGCGCTCGAGCGCCTCGAAGAACCGCCGTTCCTCCAGCGCCCGCTCCGGGCTCGCCCATTCGCCGGGCGGCTCGGCGAAATGGCCGTCATCCGCGAAAAAGGCTTCCAGATCCTCCACCCCGTCCCCCTCGGGGCTCGATACGCCCGGCTGCTCGCGCGCGGTCTTGCGGATGCTGTCCACGATCTTGTGCTTGAGGATGCCGATGAGCCAGGTACGCAGCGACGATTGCCCTGCAAACCGCTCCGCACCCTGAATTGCCGCGAGGAGCGCCTCCTGCACGGCGTCCTCGGCTGCGCCGCGGTCGCGCAACTGCAGCAGGGCGAACCGCATCAGATAGGGGCGATGCCGCTCCAGTTCAAGCGACGTCGCGGAAACCTCTGGGGACATGGGGCGCTGGGTCGAAGGCCGCGCCCAATCTAGCTTCTTCGCCAGGGGATCGCAAGCGCCCTTGAAATTCCTCCACCCATCCCAAGATTCGGGGAACACGGGCGCTGCGCCCGAAACCATTCGAAGGGAATGATCATGGCAAATATCACGCGTTACGATCCCCTCGGGGATCTGGTGGATGATTTTTTTGGCGGGTTTCTCGTACGGCCCGCCGGATTCGCCGGCGAACTGCCGGCGCGACGCATGAAGGTCGACGTGGCGGAGCACAACGGCGATTACAAGGTCGTGGCTGAGCTTCCCGGCGTCAAAAAGGAGGACATCAAGGTGAACATCGACGGCGACGAGGTATCGATCACCGCCGAAGCGCGCCTCGACAAGGAAGCGAAAGATGGAGAGCGTCTGCTTCACAGCGAGCGTTACGTCGGAAAAGTCTCGCGGGCCTTCAGGCTCGCTCAGGAAATCGACGAATCGCGGGCGAGCGCCAGGTATTCCGACGGCGTGCTCGAACTGACGCTGCCCAAGAAGGCGGCGGCTACGGCGAAGCAGCTGGCGATTCAGTAACTCGTAGTCAGCGCGGCTCGCAGCCGCGTTTGCGAAGCAAGGCGGCCACGTCGGCCGCCTTTTTTTTGTGCTCGCGGGTACAATCGGCGCTCAATATGCGCGCCGCCATGAGCCATCCCGCCCTCACGCCCGTTCACAAGGCCCAGGTCCTCGCCGAGGCGCTTCCCTACATCCGGCGCTTTCACGGCAAGACCATCGTCGTGAAATACGGCGGCAACGCGATGAGCGACGACACGCTCAAACGCAGCTTCGCTCACGACGTCGTGCTGCTCAAGCTCGTCGGCATGAATCCCGTGGTGGTACACGGCGGCGGACCGCAGATCGACGAGCAGCTGGCGCGCATGGGCAAGAAAGGCCAATTCGTACAGGGCATGCGGGTCACCGACGCCGAGACGATGGACGTGGTCGAAATGGTCCTGGGTGGTCAGGTCAACAAGGAAGTCGTGACACTCATCAACCAGGCGGGCGGCAAGGCCGTCGGCCTCACCGGACAGGACGGCGCGTTCGTGCACGCGAGAAAAATGCTCCTCACGGACAGGAACAACGGCGGCGAGAAAATCGACATCGGCCAGGTCGGCGAAATCGCCTCGATCGACCCCAAGGTGATCTGGGCGCTCGAGGAAGGCGGTTTCATCCCGGTCGTCGCGCCGATTGGTGTCGGCGAAGACGGACAGTCCTACAACATCAACGCCGATCTGGTCGCCGGCAAGCTCGCCGAGGTCCTGCGCGCCGAAAAGCTGGTGGTGCTCACCAATACGCCCGGCGTGCTCGACAGGGACGGAAAACTCCTCACGGGTCTGACCCCCAAGAAGATCGACGCGCTGGTCACCGACGGGACGCTGTCCGGGGGCATGCTGCCCAAGATCAGCTCGGCGCTCGACGCCGCCCGAAACGGCGTGAAGAGCGTGCACATCATCGACGGCCGGGTTGAGCATGCGCTGCTCCTCGAAATCCTTACCGACGAAGGCGTAGGGACGCTCATCCGGTCGAAATGAGCGAGTAGGCAACCGCTCGGCGATCGGCAGGGTAGCCGGAGGAGCCGTCAGCAAGCGCTCACCCGGCGTCATACAATAAACATTCCGGTCCTCCCTCGGAGAATACCCATGCCCGCCGCCAAACCCGGCGCCCGCCGCCTGCAGATCCTGCAGGTGCTGGCGCAGATGCTCGAAAACCCGAAGGGCGAGAAAGTCACGACGGCGGCGCTCGCGAAGGAATTGGACGTGTCCGAAGCGGCGCTCTACCGGCACTTCGCGAGCAAAGCGCAAATGTTCGAGGGTCTCATCGAGTTCATCGAGCAGACGGTGTTCGGACTGGTCAACAAGATCACCGCGGAGGAAGACGACGGCATGAAGCAGACCCAGTCCATCCTTTCGTCGCTGCTCGGCTTCGCCGAAAAGAACCCGGGAATGACGAGGGTGCTGGTCGGCGACGCCCTGGTCAACGAAGACGAACGGCTGCAGGTGCGCATCAACCAGCTGCACGACCGGCTCGAGGCGACCCTGAAGCAATGTCTCCGGGTCGCCGTGACACAGGGCAAGGGAACGCAGGGCGCCGACCCCGCGGACGATCCCGCCCCGCGCGCCAACCTGCTTCTCTGCTACGTGATCGGACGCTGGCAGCAGTACGCGAAGAGCGGCTTCAAGCGGATGCCGTCGGAGCTCTGGGAGAGGCAGTGGCCCCTGCTCGCGCGGGGCTAGAAGCGCGAATCAGGCGGCGACGCGGGCGCAGACCGCGCAGCCCGGATCCCTCGCGAGCTTGATCGTTCGCCATTGCATGGCGAGCGCATCGAGGATCATCAGGCGCCCCTTCAGCGTCTCGCCCACACCCGCGAGGAGCTTGAGCGCTTCGGCGGCCTGCACGGTGCCGATGATCCCGGTGAGCGGCGCGAAGACGCCCATCACCGCGCATCGCATCTCCTCGAGCTCCGCGTTCTCCGGGAACAGGCAGTGGTAGCAGGGGCTGAGCTCGTCTCTCAGGTCGAAGACGCTCACCTGGCCGTCGAAGCGCACTGCGGCGCCCGAGACGAGCGGCTTGCGGTGTCGTACGCACGCGCGGTTCACGGCGTGGCGCGTCGCGAAGTTGTCCGAGCAATCCAGGACCACGCTGCTCGAGGCGACCAGCGGGTCGAGCGCTTCCTCTCCCAGCCGCTGCCTGATGGGCACCAGCTTCACCTGGGGGTTGATCTTCGCGAGCGCAGCGCGACCCGACTCGGCCTTGGCCTTCCCGATCGAATCGGTCGT
>DASSJA010000396.1:0-2264 GCA_035691445.1 Burkholderiales bacterium
AGGCCGCGGTGATCGAGAACCGTCCCGGCGGCGGCGGGGTGATCGCGAGCCAGGCGACGCTCAACGCGCCGGCCGACGGCTATACGGTGTGCATCTGCGCCGGATCCTACGTGACCATTACCCCGGCGACGACCGCGAACATGCCCTACGACGTCGACAAGGACTTCACGCCGATCGCCTTCGTCGCGGAGATTCCGCTCGTCATCGGCGCGCGCCCCGACCTGCCGTACCAGACCCTGCCCGGGCTCATCGCCTACGCGAAAGCGAATCCCGACAAGGTGAACTACGCGGCCAACACGCCCGGCACTTTCCCGAACCTGGCGATGGAGTACTTCTCCGGCCAGGCGGGCATCAAGATGCATTTCATTCCCTACAAGGGCTCGGCGCCGGCGCTGACCGATCTGCTCGGCGGGCGGCTCGATCTCGTCGTCGAAGGCGGCGGCGCGCTGGGTGGCGCGATCAAGGGCGGCCAGCTCCGCCCGCTCGCGGTCACGTCCAGCCGGCGCGACCCGTCGCTGCCCGACGTGCCGGCGGTCGCGGAAACGATTCCCGGGTTCTCCGCGGTCGGCTTCTTCGTCGTGCTGGCGAGCGCGAAGACGCCGGAGCCGATCGCCGCCAAGCTGTCCGAGGACTTCCGCCGGGTGCTGGCGCGGCCCGAGATCGGGGCGAAGCTCGCCGAAACCGGGAACTACGTGCGGCCGATGACGCGGCCGGAGGTGGCGGCCTTCATCAGGCACGAGCGCCAGGTGTGGGGCGGCGTGGTGAAGCGCCTCGGCTTCAGCCCGCAATAAGCGTCAAGGCCCGGCCTCGAGAAGCTCGACCGGGTCGCCGTAGCGCTTCGCCATCTCGATCACCGCCGGATCGCGCAGCGCGACGAGGAAGCCTTTGTCGATGATCGTCTCGCCCCCGGCGCTGACCGTCATGTCGAACGCGATCAGGTCCTGGTGGACCGGCGGCTCCTCCCAGTTCGGCATGACGCGCCGGATGTAGTCGCTCGGCTTCGCGAGGTCCACGCCGAAGTGCAGCGCCCCGGGGGCATTCGAGCCCGCCGGGTACACCGTGTAGCGCGGCGCCTTGGGATTGAAGCCGCAGCCACCGCCCTCGATGAGCCGCGAGCCGAGGCACATGTCGCGCAGCAGCGCCGCCTCGCGCGAGCCGCCCCGCACCTCGGTGACGTGCTTGTCCTCGAAGACGAAGGCGATGCGCTCGGCGAAGGGCTGTGCGAAGCCGATCGCCCACTGCGGATAGAGCACGCCTTCGATGCGCACCTTGGCCTGCGGGTCGTTGCCGTTGGCGGTGCTGTCCCAGAAGTTCGGCCCGTGGGTGGGCAGGTAGTGCACGTAGCACCCGGGCTCGTCGGCGAACATCCTGCCGCGCCAGCGGTTGCCGGCGAACATGGCATCGCGCATCGCCTTGGTGTAGCCGATGACGAGGTCGGACCCGCGCGAGTCCGTGAAGCGCAGGTCGAAATCGCGGCCCTTCGGGAAGCGCTTCTCGGTCGCGCGGATGATCTCGCCGACCAGCTCGATCGGGAAGCGCGCCTGCGGCGTCCTGAGCAGGTCGAGGTCGCGAAAGTAGGTGATCTTCACCCAGCGCTGGCCGCGCTTTCGCATCGCCACGTTGAACGGGTCCTCGATCGAGCAGAACCAGGTGGAGACGACGAAGTCGGCCTTTTCCAGGAGCGGCTTCACCTCATCCGGCACCGCGGGCAAAGAGGTGCTCGGCGCCATGAACTGCGTCAGCGTGGCGCCGCGCGCCTTGGCGAGCCCGCTCACCGCGTCGACCACGCGCACGTCGAGCAGCGGATCGGTGAGCATCAGCACCCGCTCCCCGGGACGGATGGCGAACACCCGCGCGAACTGGTCCATCGCCTGGAACCATTCGCGGTCGGTGAATTTCGCCTTCGGCGGCAGGCCGACGTAGGGCGTGTATTCGCCGGCCGGCCTTTCGTTCATGTCCATGGGTTTCGCTCCTGCCCGGGCGTTCGCGCGACGAGGACGTGTATTATCGAATCGCTTGCCAGGGCAAGTACAGGCTCCAGGATGAAATCGCTCGAAGCTGCAATGCCGGAAGGCCGCTGGCTCGAAGTCGACGGTATTCGCACGCGCTACTTCGAGGCCGGTTCCGGCGAGCCGCTGGTCTTCATCTACGGCGGAAACTTCGGCACCGCGGACTCGGCCTCCAGCGCGTACACCTGGAGCCACCAGCTTCGCCCTCTTTCCGCCCGCTTCCGGACGATCGCCTTCGACAAGCTCGGTCAGGGC
>DASSJA010000397.1:0-7456 GCA_035691445.1 Burkholderiales bacterium
CTCGGTCGTCCTCCTGGACGGGGACTCGCCGTACAGCTTCCTTCTGGAAAAAGCGGGCGGGCTCCGGCTCACCGAGCTCTGGGAGACGCGCTCCTCCCCCGCGGACAATTCGGGCAGCGGCGACGCCGCGGAGCACGAGCGGCGCATCGAGCCCGTGGACGGCGGAACCGTGTTCCGCGTCATCGAGTACCCGCCGGACCGCGTTCGCCTGCAGACCCTCGATCCCGATCGATTCTTCCGCGGCATGGGCGCGCGCGCCTCCGACGCCGCCACGCGCAGGCACCCCGGCATGCACCGGACCGACACGGTCGACTACTGCGTGGTGCTCTCCGGGGAGATCTGGGCGGTGCTCGACGAGGGCGAGGTGCTCCTGCGCGCGGGAGACTGCCTGGTGCAGCGTGGCACCAGCCACGCCTGGAGCAACCGCAGCGAGGAGCCCTGCGTCATCGCTTTCGTGCTGATCGACGCGAAGCCCTTGCCGTGAAAACCAGGCACCGCATGCGGCTCGACAAGGACGTCGCCGTGCCGATGCGCGACGGCGCGCAACTCCGCGCCAACGTCTTCCGCCCGGAGGAAGGCGGCCGCTTCCCGGTGCTGATGACGCTCGGGCCCTACGGCAAGGACGTGCACCTGTCGCAGTTCATGCCCGAGGCCTGGGAGGTGCTCGGGCGCCGGCACCCGGAAATTCTCGAGGCGTCCTCGTGCAAATACCTGGTGTTCGAGACGCCGGACCCCGAGGTGTGGGTCCCCGAGGGATACGCCGTGGTGAAGATCGACTCGCGCGGCTCGGGCAAGTCGCCCGGGCGGCTCGACGTGAATTCGCCCGCGGAGTTCCGCGATTTCCACGACGCGATCGAGTGGGCCGCCGTGCAGCCCTGGGCGAACGGCAGGGTCGGCCTGCTGGGGATCTCCTACTACGCCGCGGGGCAATGGATGATCGCGGCGCAGCGCCCGCCCCACCTCGCCGCGATGCTCCCCTGGCAGGGCACCTACGATTTCTACCGCGACCGCACGCGCCAGGGAGGGATCCTCGGCGGCGGCTTCCTTAATCGCTGGTGGAACCGCAGCGTGCTGCGCAACCAGCACGGCAACCCGGACACCCCCCTCGTCGACCTCGACACGGGCGAGCGCAATACCGGGCCGGCGAGCCTCTCGCCCGAAGAACTGGCCGCGAACCGCGAGGACTACATCGCGAACCTGCTCGCGCGGCCGCTGAACGGCCCGTGGTACGAAGAGCGCAGCGGCAGGCTGGAGCGTATCGCGATCCCGGCGCTCGTCGTCGCGAACTGGGGCGGGCTCGGCCTGCACCTGCGGGGCACGATCCTCGGCTACCTCGGCATCGCCTCGCGCGAGAAATGGCTGAAGGTCCAGTCGGGTTCCTATTTCCTCACGTTCCTGCTGCCGCAGAGCGTCGCGCTGCAGCGAAGATTCTTCGACCGCTATCTCAAGGGCATGGACAACGGCTGGGAGCGCGAGCCCAAGGTCGAGGTCGCGGTGCGCGCGGCCGACGACGGGGTAAAACGCGTGGTGCGGGACACGCAGTGGCCGCTCACGGGGACGAAATGGACGCGCTTCCATCTCGACGCGTCGGCTCTTTCACTGAGCGAGGCGGCCCCCGCCCAGGAGGCGAGCACGAGCTACGCCGCCATCGGCGAAGGCGTCACCTTCCGCACCGCGCCTCTCGATCGCCCGCTCGAATTCGCCGGACCGATCAAGGCGAAGCTGTTCGTGTCGTCGAGCACCGACGATATGGACCTCTTTGCCACGCTGCGGGCGTTCGGCCCGGACGGAAAGGAAGTCACGTTCTTCTCCGCGGTCGAGCCGAAAGCGCCGGTCTCCCAGGGCTGGCTGCGCGTGTCGCAGAGAAAGCTCGACGCCGGGCGCTCCACCGAATGGCAACCCTGGCACAGGCACGACGAAGCGCATAAGCTGAAACCCGGCGAGATCGTCGAAGTCGACCTCGAGATCTGGCCGGCGAGCGCCGCGCTTCCGGCAGGCTATCGGCTCGCGCTCACGCTGCAGGGAAAGGACTTCGAGCGTCCCGGAGAACCCGGCCCGCAGAAGGGTTCGGGCTGGTTCCTGCACGACGACCCGCGCGACCGCCCGCCCGCGAGCTTCGGCGGAACGCACTCCGTATACAGCGGCGGCGGCCGGACATCCTACCTGCTCGTGCCTTCGATCACGGACTGACGGCCCGCGCGCATCGCACGCCGCGCCACACCGCGGAGGTACGAAACGAGCGTGGCGGCGCATGCGATCTCAACCGCCATCGAAAATACCGGAAGCAGCGAGTCGGCCGACCAGATCAGCCGGAGGAAGGTGAGAACGCCGTCACCGACGACCGACGCTACCAGCGCGGTCGCCGCCGCCGCGCACAGGAATACGAACCGGTGCAGCCTTTGGCGGTAGCCGGCGGTGAACGCCGCGGGAACGCGCAGGCGTTCGACGTACAGCCAAGCTGCCAGGCCCACGAAGAACGAGAGCCAGAAGGCGCCGCGGTCGATCGAAATCACGATTTCACCGAGGGCTCTCATCCCTTCGGCGGCCGGATACCCCGTCAAGCCGTACCAGACGAGACGGGCTTTCATGGCGACGAATACGGCCGCGACCATCAGGACCGCCGCGACTCCGGCTCTCCTGGCCTGTTTCGCGAGCGACACAACCGCGAACTGGGCCGCGATGACGCGGGGATCGCCGAAATCCGCGACGGCGCGCCGCGCGGCCTCCCGCCGGTCGGCCGCCGGATTCGCCGCGACCGCTTCCCACAAGTGATCCTCGACCTCGCGCCGCACGCATTGCGAAAGCGACCGGTCGAAATCGAGCTCGCTCGAAAGCCGGTCCGCGTATTCCGAGATTACGCCGGATTCTTGGATGGCCGGCCTCCCTTGAACAGACCGCCGACGGCCTCGGAGAAGCGCTCCCAGAGCGCGCGCTGGGCGGAGAGCTCGCGCTCGCCGTGCCGGGTCAGCGAATAGACGCGCCGCCGTCGCCCGGAATCGGCCGTCATCCAGCGTCCGGCGAGCAAGCCGCCTTCCTCGAGGCGATGCAGCACCGGGTAGATCGTGCCCTCCGGCAGGTCGAACGCGCCGGCGCTCCTGCGCTTGATTTCCTCGATGACGGCGTAGCCGTGCGCCGGACCCGCCGCCAGCGCGGCGAGCACGATCATGTCGAGGTGCCCCTTGAGCATTTCGCCTTCCATGTCCCGATCGTAACCTGGAACCCGGCTATTCGCCGCGCAGCTGCTTCTGCAGCCCGAGCGCGTCGACGACATCCCAGTGCTCGGCGAACTTGCCGTTCTCGACGCGCCAGATGTCGATGGTCCTCAGCGTGAAGCGCCGGCCGGTCGGGGCGATACCCTGCAAGGGCTGGGTGTGAGTGGCGGTGAAGCTCATGCGCGCGACCACCTTGTCTCCGGCGATGATCCGGTCCTCGACCTTCGCCTGGACGTCGGGCATGCGGCCGAAGATCCCGCGAAAATTCTCGATCTGGGCCGCCAGCCCGTTCGGGCTGCGCCCCGAGTGCTGGATGTAGTTCTCGGCGGTGATCTCCCCGAAGCGGCTGGTATCGTGGGCATTCACCGCCGCCACGTACTTGTCGAGAAGCGCGGAGCCGATCGCCTCGTCGCAGTCCTCCTCCTCCTCCGCGGCGAATCCGCCGCTCGACGGCGCGAAAAGCGCCGCGGCGCCGAGGAATCCCAAAGCAAGCATGTCGCGTCTGTCAGTCATGTGCGCCTCCGTCCGATCGCGTCTATATACCTAGCGTCGCTAGGTACTATACCTAACGTTACTAGGTATACGACCGCGGTGTCAAGAGGCCGGCGGCTCCGCCGCGTCGACCAGCACGAACGCGATGCGGCAGCTCTCCTTGCCGCGGTTCACCCAGGCGTGGTTGGTGCCGCGCTGCACCAGCACGTCGCCCGCATCGAGGTGCACTTCCGAATCGTCGAGCAGCATGTCGATCTCGCCCGAGATCACCACGCAGTAGTCGACGCTGCGGGTCCGGTGCATGGTGGCGTGGCGCGGGTCGGTGTGAGCCGCGCCCGCGATGCCCATCTCGCGCAGCATCGCCGCGTTGTCCACGGCGCCGGACTCCGCCGCAGGCGGGAAATCCACCACGCGGAAGATCGAGCCGCGCGGCGGGGGCGCGACGCCGATGTCGCGATCCGCGCTGTCGGCTTTTCCGGAATTATCGGCGGGCGATTCGTCGGTGACCCACAGCAAGGTGGATGTGAGTCCGGTCGCTTTTCTGAGCTTGGCGTTGGGCGCGGCACCGTCGAACAGCACCACCGCTTTTCCCGACGCGTCGTGGCCTGTGACCACGCGCCTGGTCGGCAGCGTCATGCCCTAGCGACTCAGGCCGCGGCGAGCGGCCGGAAGCGGAATTCGCGTTCGGCCCGGGTTATCGCGGCGGTGTTCCTGGCCGAAATGCCCCAGTGATCGTTCCGGTTGGGCGGCCATTTCCAGTCCTGCGGCGCTCCCACCCTGTAGGAGGGGCCGATGCGCTGAACCTCCGAGGTGTATTCCACGGCGGCGCCGAACGGCGCCACGAAGTACGCGAACACGTTGTTGCCCGGACCGTGGCGCCCCGGACCCCAGAAAGTCTCGATCCCGGCGTCCTTCAGCCTTCCGATGCCGCGCATCACCGCGTCGATGTCGATCATCTCGAAAGCGATGTGATTGAGCATCGAATTGTCCGCGTGCGCGTAGGCGACGGCGTGATGGACTCGATCGCAGCGGACGAAATTCATGAACCCGGTGCGGTCCGACAGGCGGAAGCCGAGCACCTCGACGGCGAAGCGTGTGCAGGCCTCGCGGTCGCGCGCGTTGAGAACGACGTGCGTGACCTGCATCGGCCTGTCGCGGTCCGGGCGCAGCTTCCTGACGCGCTTCCTTTCCGTGAGAAGCCGGAACACGTGACCTTCGGGCGCTTCGACCAGGAAGCCCGAGCCGCCGCCGGGCTCGTCGAAGTCGCGCATGGGACCGAGCGGCGCTCCGGCCGCCGAGGCACGCTTGCGTATTCTCAGGACTTCGGCCTTCGAACCCGAGAAAGTGACCGCGGCCACGGCCGGCTCGCCCGCCTGGGCGACGGAGACCACGTAGGGCAGGTCTTCGGTACCGCGCAGATATGCGGTCCCGTTTTGCTCTCCCGCGTCCAGCAGGCCCCAGGTCTCCCGGAAAAACCGCACCGCCGATCCGCGATCGGGCACTTCGAGTTCGACGCTTCGCAACCTCAAGTTTTCCCTCCGGAGGAGACGTGTCCCATCGACTGGAATCGAACGCAATTTAGGCACAAATCGAAGGCCGCCGCAAGGCAGACGCCGGCCCGCCCCCGGGGAGTCTCCGATGGACCGTTTGGGAGGCAGGGCGCGTTCCGGGCGCTCGCGCCGCCAAATCCGGATACAATTCCTTTCGGCCTTCGAGAGGGCGGCATGAAAAAGGGCAGGACCTTCGGCCCTGCGGAAGTCGACCACCGGAAATCCCTGTCGCTGCTCCGTGCGACCCTCGAGTCCACGGCCGACGGAGTTCTGGTCGTCGACAACCTGGGCAAGATCACGACGTACAACCAGCAGTTCGCGGAAATGTGGCGCCTTCCGCCGAACGTGCTTTCATCCGGGAGCGACGAGGACGCGCTCGACTACGTCCTGGATCAGCTGAAGAATCCCGACGAGTTCCGCGCGAAGGTGCGCAGGCTCTACGACCATCCCGGGCAGGAGAGTTTCGACACGATCGAGTTCAAGGACGGACGCACCTTCGAGCGCTATTCCCGTCCGCAGCTCGTCGAAGGGCAGACGATCGGCCGCGTCTGGAGCTTCCGCGACGTGACCGAGCACCGCCACGCGGAGGAAAAACTGCGCGAGAGCGAGGAGCGCTTTCGCCTCATCGCGGAAAACGTGGGTGATCTGGTCGCCCTCGTCGACACCGAAGGCCGGCGCATCTACAACAGCCCGTCCTGGCGCAGCGTCTTCACCGACGACAGGATCCAGCCCGGCACGGACTCTTTCAGGGAGATCCACCCCGAGGACCGCGAGCGCGTCAAGGCGATCTTCCGCGAGACGGTCGCAACAGGCGTGGGGCGGCGGATCGAGTTCCGCTTTCTGCTGCCCGACGGCAGCCTGCGCCATATCGAATCCGAGGGCCGCGTGATCCGGGACGCCGCAGGCAAGGTCTCGAAGGTCGTCCTGGTCTCGCGCGACATCTCCGAGCGCAAGCGCGCGGAGCAGCGCGAGCGCATGGAGCACGCCGTGACCCGCGTGCTCGCGGAATCGGAGACCCTCGCCGAGGCCATCCCGAGAATCGTCCAGTCCATCTGCGAAACACTCAACTGGGACTGCGGAGCCCGCTGGAGCATGGACGAGCGGAAGAAGGCCATATGCTGCGTGGAGACCTGGAGCACCCCGAGCAAGGCCGTCACCGAATTCATCTCCGAGGTGCGCCAGCTCAGCTTCCAGCCGACCAAGAAGGGCCTCATAAGGCAGGTGTGGGTAACGGGCACGCCGCACTGGATTCCGGACGTGAGCCAGGACGCGGGATTCGAGCGCGCGCCGCTCGCCGCCAAGGCGGGACTCCACGGCGCCTTCGCGTTCCCCATACTCGCCGGCAACGTCACGCTCGCGGTGCTCGAGTTCTTCAGCGGCGAGATTCGCAATCCTGACCCGTCGCTGCTGCAGATGGTGCGCGTGATCGGCAGCCAGATCGGACAATTCATGGCGCGCAAGCAGGCCGAGGAAAACCTGCTGTACGTCGCCACCCACGACACCTTGACGGGCCTGCCCAACCGCTACATGTTCAACCAGCGTTTTGCGCACGCGCTGCAGAACGCACAACGCTACCGCAAGTCGATGGCGCTCCTCTTCCTCGACCTGGACCGGTTCAAGTTCGTCAACGACACGCTCGGCCACCCCTTCGGCGACCGGCTGCTCCAGGAGGTTGCCGGGCGCCTGAGGCTGTGCCTGCGGGAAAGCGACACCATCGCCCGCTTCGGGGGTGACGAGTTCGTTGCGCTCATCGAGGATTTCGCGGCGCCGGGCGACGTCATCAGCGTCGCGCAGAAGATCCTCCACGCGCTGCGCTGGCCCTTCATGCTCGGGGGCGAGACCTGCCACCTCACCGCGAGCATCGGCATCAGTCTTTATCCGAACGACGGAGCGGAGCTCGCGAGCCTGCTGAAGAACGCCGACATCGCGATCTACCGTGCCAAAGAGCAGGGCAAGAACAACTATCTGTTCTATTCAGAGGAAATGAACGATCACTTGTCCGCCAGGATCGCCAAGGAGACCCGCCTGCAGGGCGCTCTCGAGCGAAACGAGTTCATCCTTCACTACGAGCCCAAAGTCGAGATCAATACCGGCCGCATCACCGGGATGGAGGCGCTCATCCGCTGGCAGCATCCGGAGCTCGGATTGCTTCCCCCCCTGGAGTTCATCGGGCACGCCGAGAATTCAGGGCTGATCGTCCCG
>DASSJA010000398.1:0-5974 GCA_035691445.1 Burkholderiales bacterium
CTTTACCGGGTGATTCGCGCCGTGATGGCCGAACTTCATCTTGACGGTCTTCGCGCCCGAGGCGAGGCCCATGAGCTGGTGGCCCAGACAGATTCCGAAAGTCGGGATTTCAGCGTCCACGATCTCGCGGATCGCGGCGATGGCGTAGTCGCACGGTTCCGGATCGCCGGGACCGTTCGACAGAAACACCCCGTCGGGCTTGAGCGCGAGGGCCTCGGCGGCCGCGGTCTGCGCCGGCATGACCGTGACCCGGCAGCCGCGCTCGACCAGCATGCGAAGAATGTTGCGTTTGACCCCGTAGTCGTAGGCCACGACGTGGAAGCGCGCCGCCGCTCCCTGGGCAAAGCCGCCGCCGGTGCGCCATCCTCCCTCGGTCCATTCGAAGGGCCTGGCCGTTGTCACGACCTTGGCGAGATCCATTCCGGCGAGGCCGGGGAAGGCCCGCGCGGCCGCCAGCGCCCGCGCCGGGTCATCGGAGCCCGCCAGCACGGCGCCATTCTGGGCGCCTTTCTCGCGCAGGATGCGGGTGAGCCGTCGCGTGTCGATACCGGCGATGGCCGGGACCTTGTTCGCGACGAGAAATTCGGAAAGACCCCGTTGCGCGCGCCAGTTCGAGACCGCCGCGGAAAGATCCCGGATCACGAGCCCGGAGGCGAAGACTTTCGCCGATTCCAAGTCCTCGAGATTGGTTCCGGTGTTGCCGATGTGCGGATGGGTCAGAGTGATGATCTGGCGGCAATAGGAAGGATCGGTGAGGATCTCCTGATAGCCGGTGATGGCCGTGTTGAAGACGACTTCACCCGAAGCGAGACCTTCGGCTCCGGCGGAGACGCCCCGAAAAACCGTGCCGTCGGCGAGGACGAGCAGGGCGGGCGGCGGAAGGCTCATTTGGGGGGCCAGATGCGCAGAGCGGGACCGGCTTGCGCCCGGTCCCGCTCTGCAACAAACCGCGAAAGTATATCGTGAATTCCCGCGACCCATCAAACTTCCGCAGTCGACGCGCCGCTCGCAGCCCGGGCGGCGCGGCTCGTCAAACCGTGCCAGAATTGGCGGGTACCCAGCCCACAAGAAAAGAAGGGACCGTGGCAACGTCGCGCGCCTCGCTCGCCGCATTGTCGTCCGAATTCCTGCCGCAGCGCGTTTCGCTCCTGTACCGGCTGTCGGGGAGCGATGTCCCCGCCATCCTCTTCACTTCGGCCATAGCCGCCTTTGCACTCTGGGGCTATATCAGCGACACGCTGCTCGCCGCCTGGCTGATCTGGCTGGTGGTGGCGAGCCTGGTACGCGTCGCCCTCAATCGCACCTACCGAATGCGCCGGCCGGGACCCGAGGCCGCCGCGCAATGGGAGGGCATTTTCTGCCTCACCAGCGCGGCGGTCGGCACCGCCTGGGGCCTGACCGTCATGTTGCTCTATCCGGTGAAAGGCCAGTTCCACGAAATCCTCATCCCGTTCCTGGTCGGCAGCGTAGCGATGGGGCTGCCTCCCGCGCTCGCCCCCAGTCCCAAGTCTTTTGCGTGCCTGATCGTGCCGATCTTCGCGCCCCTGATCGGTTTGCTGTTCTCGCAGGGCGGGGCCTTCAACACCTCGGCCGGGATCCTGATTCTGGTGTTCGCCGCGGTGCTCCTTGCCCTGTATCTCTCGTCGACCGGAGCGCTCATCGAGACGCTGCGCTTCGGTCGGGAGAACGAGCGCCTGCTCGAGCAGGTCAAAGAGGCGAAGGAGCGCCTGGATCTCGCGCTGCAGGCGGCCAACATCCTCATCTGGGACTGGGACGTGCGCCGGCGCGACGTCTTCCTGGGGGGCAGCTGGGCGATCATCCTGAGGGTGGGCAGGGAAACCAGCGCCCTCAGGCTGGACGAATTGGCGCAGATGCTGCATCCCGACGATCTCCCGAAAGTGAAGCAGGCGCTCGACCGATGCCTGAACGGCGGAGAAACCGAGTACATGACCGAGCACCGCATCAGGACCCTCGCCGGGGGCTGGGTGTGGAGCCTCTCCCGCGGGAGGGTCGTCGAGCGCGACGCGGACGGCAAGGCGAAGCGCATGACCGGCGTGAACGTGGACATCGACGATCGCAAGCGCGCCGAGGCCGAGCTGCTCGTCGCGATGCAACGCGAAAAAGAGCTCTCGGAGCTGAAATCGAAGTTCGTCTCGACCGCCTCGCACGAGTTCCGCACGCCGCTCGCGACCATGCTGTCCTCGGCCGAGCTGCTCGAGCATTACTCGGACAACCTGAGCCCGGGGGAAAAGCGCAATCTTCTGCAGACCATCCAGGGCGGCGCCAAGCGCATGAGCGAGATGATCGACGACGTTCTCACCTTGGGCCGCGCCGAGTCGGGCGTTCTCAAGCTGAACCTCGGTCCGACGAATCTGCGCGAGCTCTGCGGCAGGGTCGTGTCGGAGTTCCGCATCGCGCAGGGCAGGCATCACGTGATCGTCCTGGACGACCGCTTCGATCGCCTCGAGGCGATCATGGACGAGCGACTGCTGCGACACATATTGAACAATCTTCTTTCGAACGCGGTGAAGTACTCGCCCCCCGGCAGCGAGGTTACTTTTTCGCTCGAGCGCCGCGACGAAAAAGCGGCTATCGAGATCCAGGACCGGGGAATCGGCATTCCGCCCGAGGACCAGCCGCGGATGTTCGAGAGCTTCCAGCGCGCCTCGAACGTCGAGAACCGGCCTGGGACGGGACTGGGCCTGGCTATCGTGAAGAAGGCCGTCGAGCTGCACGGAGGCGAAATCACCCTGACGAGCGCTCCCGGTTCCGGAACGCGCTTCACGGTGGTGCTCCCGCTGCGGCCCGTCGATCACCCGGTTGGAGTGAGCTGATGGCCGGGCAAGCCCAGAAGAAAGTCCTCGTCATCGAGGACGAGCCCAGCATCCGCAACAACATCATGCTGATGCTCAAAGTCGAGCGTTACGCCGCGGTCGGAGCGGAAAACGGCCGCGTCGGCCTGGAACTCGCGCGCGGAGACCCGCCCGATCTGATCCTGTGCGACGTCATGATGCCGGAAATGGACGGATTCGCGGTCCTCGAGGCTCTGCGCTCGGACCCGCGCTTCGCCGAGATTCCTTTCATCTTCCTCACCGCGCTCGACGACCGCTCGAGCACTCGCCGCGGAATGAACCTCGGCGCGGACGACTACCTGCCGAAGCCTTTCACCCGCAACGAGCTGCTGGAAGCCGTGAACAGCCGCTTGAAAAAATTCGAAAGCCTGACGCAGGCCCTGGCGGCGCGGCTCGTCCCCGAGCGGGACCAGCTCACGCAGAAATTCCGGGAAAAAATCTCCGGCGGCGACGGCACCGACGCGCTCGAGGAACGAGATGCCGCCAGCCTGACCGGGAAAGTCGCCGAGGCGACGGTGCTCTTCTCGGACATCCGGAACTTCACCACGTATTCCGAGCGGCTCACGAGCGACGAGATCGCCACGCTGCTCAACGCCTATCTCGAGAACGCCTGCGCTCCCGTGATCCGCTGCCGCGGCGTCATCATGAAATTCATCGGCGACGGCATCATGGCCCTGTTCGAGCGTCACCCGGACGACAAGAAGGGAGACCACGCGCACCGGGCGGTGCGCGCGGGACTGGCGATGCAGCTCGCCGCGCTCGAGTTCCGCGGATGGATCGCGCGGCACCATGCCGCGCAAAGCCTGCCTGAATTCTCCATCGGGATCGGCATCCACAGCGGCGAGGTGCTGCTGTGCCACGTCGGCGCGCCCGGGCGCACCGAGCTCACCGCAGTCGGCGATACCGTGAACATCGCGTCGCGCCTCGAAGCCCAGACCAAGGAGCTGGGCTGGGCGGTGGTCGCGAGCGAGGCCACGTTCAATCTGACGAACCCGGCGATCGCCGTCGGATCCCGCCGCAAGGTCGGGCTGCGCGGTCGCAGCGCGCCGATCGAGGCGTTCGAGATCATCGGCATCGCGGCAGGCGACGCCGACGACGCATCCGTGCAGATTCCCGAGGAAATGCGCCAGGCGCTCGCGGCGAACGCCAGAATCGCCGCCGGCGCCGCGAAGGCCGCGCTCGGCATCACGCTGAGCATCATGACCGGCGAATTCGGGGAAAAGCGCCTCACGATCCAGGGGTATCGCGTGGTCTCGAAGATCGGCCACGGCGGTTCCTCGGTCGTCTACCTCGCCGAGCGGGAGAGCGACAAGCGCGAAGTCGTGCTCAAGATCCTCAACGCCACGCCGGGCCTGGACGAAGTCCTGCTGCAGCGCTTCGTGCAGGAGTTCGACATCATCTCGTCGATCGACCATCCGAATGTGGTCAAGATCTACGACCGGGGTTTCAGCGACCGCCACGCGTATATCGCGATGGAGTATTTTCCCAGTGGCAGCCTCGCCGAGGTCATCCCCAACGGCCTGAGCGGACGGCAGGCCTTGTCGCTGCTCGCCCAGGCCGCGAGCGCGTTGCGCGCCATTCATGGCCGCGGTGTCATCCACCGCGACATCAAGCCCGGCAACCTCATGGCGCGCGCCGACGGCAGCATCGTCCTCGCCGACTTCGGCATCGCCAAGCGCGTCGGGGACGACAAGGGCCGCACCCTGCACGGCGAGCTCTACGGAACCCCGTACTACGTATCGCCGGAGCAGATCGAAGGCCATCCCGCGACGGCTCAGTCGGACATTTACGCGCTGGGGATCATCTTCCACGAGATGCTGACCGGGCAGCGCCCGTTCGAGGCCGAATCGGTATCGGGCCTGATCGCGCTGCACGTCAGCGCACCGCGGCCGAAGCTTCCGGAGCCGCTCGCCGAGTACCAGGACCTGCTCGACCGGATGATCGCGGTCGATCCGCGAAACCGCTACAAGAGCGCGGACGAGCTTCTCGAAGGGATCGACGAGACGTGGACCCGCCAGGCTCTGCGGGCGCTCAAGCAGAGCAACTGAACTCCCGCCTACCGAAGGCCGAGAACGTCCTGCATGTCGTACAGGCCGTTCTCCTTGTCTGCGAGGAAGCGCGCGGCACGCAGCGCGCCGAGCGCGTACGTGGTGCGGCTGCTGGATCGCACCGTGATCTCCAGCCGCTCACCCTCGCCGGCGAACAGGACGGTGTGATCGCCGACGATATCTCCGCCGCGAATCGCGTGAAATCCGATTGTCTTGGAATCGCGCTCTCCGACTTCCCCCTTGCGCCCGTGCACGGCATCGCGGCCGAGGTCCCTGCCGAGCGCACGGGCGATCAGCTCGCCGAACTTGAGCGCCGTCCCCGAGGGTGCGTCGATCTTGTGCCGATGGTGCGCCTCGATGATCTCGACGTCGTAGCCGCCCCCCAGGGTGCGCGCGGCCGTCTCGGCGAGCCTGAACGCCAGGTTGACCCCCGCGGACATGTTCGGGGCGAGCACGATCGGGATCTTCTTCGCAGCCGACCCGATGCGTTCGTTCTGCTGCCTGGAGAAACCCGTCGTCCCGACGACCATGCTCACTCCCTTCCGGAGGCACTGCTCGAGATGCGAGAGCGTTCCCTCGGGACGGGTGAAATCGATCAGGCAATCGCCCCTGCCGACGCGATCGGCGAACTCCGCGGCGATCTTCACGCCACAAGGTAGCCCCACGAGCTCTCCGGCGTCCTTGCCTATGAGCGGGCTGCCGGGAGCCTCGAGGGCCGCGGCGAGCTCGAGATCGCCCGAGCGTAGCGCGGTCTCGATCAAGGCGCGCCCCATGCGCCCTCCGGCGCCGGCGATGATCAGCTTCACGGCCGGGGCTTTCCCGTGGGCGCGGCAGCTACGATGTCGCCGTCCACGCGTTTCAATTTCCCGTCCTCGAAGAACACCGCGACGCGGCGATATTCGACATCCCGGCTGTTGGCGCGTTGGCGCACGAAAACGTAGTCCCAGCGCTCTTCGTGGAAAATATCGCTCACCAGCGGTGTTCCCATGACGAACCGCACCTGGTCGCGGGTCAGACCCGGCTTGAGCTGCGCGACCATCTCCTGGGTCACGAAGTTTCCCTGCTGGATCTCGA
>DASSJA010000399.1:0-5549 GCA_035691445.1 Burkholderiales bacterium
CTCCTGCACCTCGGTCGCCGGGGCGCTCGGGGCGCTCATGCCTCGCCCTCGCGCAGGCCGAGCTCGACCAGGTCCTCGCCGGTCAGCGGGAAGTGACACGCGCTCAGCGTGCCGGTGTCCTTGTCCTCGAGCAACGGCTCCTCGACCGAGCAGATCTCCTGGGCCTTCGGGCAGCGGGTGTGAAAGCGGCACGCTTTCGGCGGGTTGGCGGGGCTCGGGACGTCGCCGCTGAGCAGCCGCCGCCTGCCACCATGGCGGGAGGGGTCGGCGACCGGGACGGCGGACAGCAGCGCGCCCGTGTAGGGGTGGCGGGGAAACGCGTACAGAGCCTCGCTGGGGCCCGTCTCGACGACCTTGCCGAGGTACATGACCGCGACGCGGTCGCACATGTGCCTGACGACCGACAGGTCGTGGGCGATGAAGATCAGCGTCAGGCCGAACTCGCGCTGCAGCTCGCGCAGCAGGTTCAGGACCTGCGCCTGGATCGAGACGTCCAGCGCCGAGACGGGCTCGTCGGCGATCAACAGTCGCGGTTTCAGCGCGAGCGCGCGCGCCACGCCGATGCGCTGGCGCTGCCCGCCGGAGAACTCGTGGGGGTAGCGGTTGTAGTGCTCGGGGCTCAGCCCGACCGTCTCCAACAGCTCCTGGACCGCGCGTTTGCGCTGACCGGACTCCTTCAGCAGGCCGTGGATCGCGAACGGCTCGGCGATGATCGAGCCGATCGTCTTGCGCGGGTTCAGCGAGGAGTAGGGATCCTGGAAGATCATCTGCATCTCGCGCCGGACCTCCTTCAGGCGGCCGCCCTTGACGCGCGTGATGTCGGTGCCGTCGAACAGCACCTGGCCGTCGGTGGCGTCAAGCAGGCGCATGATCAGTCGCGCGGTCGTGCTCTTGCCACAGCCCGTCTCCCCCACGATCCCGAGCGTCTCGCCGCGGCGCACCTCGAGGTCGACTCCGTCGACGGCCCGCACGGCGCCGACCCGGCGCTGGATCAGGATCCCGCGCGTGATCGGGAAGTGCTTGACCAGGCCCCTGACCTCCACCAGCGGCCCGGAGCCACTGCGCGCATCGGGCGACGGCGGGGGCGAGGTGGGCGCAGTGGCCGGCGGCGGCTGGGCCGAGGAGGTGCTCATGGGACCGACGTGCCCTCCAGCCCCACGTGCTCCTTGGCCTCCTCGGGCGTGGCGCCCGCGCTTAGCTCGGCCCACAGTCGCCTTCGCACCTCGGGTTCGAGCAGGCACGCGACGAAGTGGTCGGTTTCGCCGTGTGTCGCTTCGAGCTTTGGGTCGATGCGCGAATGGTCGGGCAGCGCGTACAGGCAGCGCGGGTGAAAGTGGCAGCCGGACGGGGGCCTGATCAGGCTCGGCGGGGTGCCCGGGATCGGCACGAGCCGCTCGTCGCGGTCGCGCTCCAAGCGCGGGATCGAGCGCAACAGCCCCCACGTGTAGGGGTGCTCGGGCGAGGCGAACATCTCGGCCGCGGGCGCGGTCTCGACGATCCGCCCGGCGTACATCACGGCGATGTCGTCGGCCATCTCGGCGACCACCCCGAGGTCGTGGGTGATGATCACGATCGCCATCCCGAGTTCGCTCTGCAGGCGTTCCATCAGCGCCAGGATCTGTGCCTGGACGGTCACGTCGAGCGCGGTCGTGGGCTCGTCGGCGATCAGCAGCTTGGGATCGTTGGCGAGCGCCATCGCGATCATCGCGCGCTGGCGCATGCCGCCCGAGAACTCGTGCGGGTACTGGTCCACTCGCGCTCGCGGGTCGGGGATCCCGACGAGACCGAGCAGCTCGATCGCGCGCTCGCGCGCCTCCTTCTTGGAGACCTCGCGGTGCGTGAGGATCGCCTCGATGATCTGCTTGCCGACCTTGTACAGCGGGTGCAGCGAGGACAGCGGATCCTGGAAGATCATCGCGAGTTCGTTGCCGCGGAGCGCGCGCAGCTCCTCGTCGGGCGCCTGCACCAGATCGCTGCCCTGGAACAGGATCCTCCCGGAGACATGCGCGCCCTGGTAGCGGGTCAGCCCGAGCGTCGTCAGCGAGGAGACGGTCTTGCCCGATCCGGACTCGCCGACGATCCCGAGCGTGCGTCCGGCCTGTACCTGGTAGGTGATCCCGTCGACGGCGTGCACCACACCGTCTTCGGTGTGGAACTCGACCCGCAGGTCCTCCACCCGCAGCAGCGGCTCTGCTGCACTCACGAGTAGCGCACCCGGGGATCGAGATACGCGTAGACGATGTCGACGACGATGTTGGCGATGATGATGAACATCGCCGCCAGCAGCACCGTCCCCTCGATCACCGCGAAGTCGGCGTTCGCGATCGAGTGGTAGGCGAGCAGCCCGACGCCGGGGATGTTGAACACGGTCTCGATGATCACCGCCCCGCCGAGCAGGAGCCCCATTTCCAGGCCCATCAGCGTGACGACCGGGTTGACCGACGCCCGCACCCCCTGTCTGACGACCTGTTTCTCGGGCAGGCCCTTCGCCCGCGCCGTGCGGATGTAGTCCTCGTCCATCACCTCGAGGAGGTTCCCGCGGATCAGGCGCGCGAATACGGCCGCGCTGCCGGCCGCTAACACGAACCACGGCATCAGCAGCGAGGTGAACCATTTCCAGGGATCGGAGGTGATGCCCACGTAACTGCCGGAGCCCGGCAGGATCTTGAATTTGCCGACGTCGTTGGAGAACAGCAGCAACAGCAGCAGGCCGAGCCAGAATTCGGGCGCCGAGACGAGGATCAGCGCACCGCCCATCGACGCGCGGTCCGTGGCGCTGTGGCGGCGCAGCGCCGAGAGGATCCCGATCCCCATCCCGAGGAAGATCCACAGGACCACCGCTCCGACCGTCAGCGAGATCGTCGCGGGCAGGCGTTCCTTGATCAGGTCGACGACCGACTCCTGGTTGTAGTAGCTGTAGCCGAATTCGAAGTGCAGGAAGACGCCCTTCAAGAAGTCCCAGAACTGCGTCGGCAGCGACTTGTCCAGCCCGAGGACGTGTTCTATTTCGTGGATCAGTTTCGGCTGCGGATCCCTGCCCGCCCGCAGCACCGCCGGGTTGCCCGTCGGGATCACGCGGAACAGGACGAACGTCAGCGCCGCGACGGTCACCAGCATCAGCATCCCCCACAGGATCCTGCGGATCACATACCTAGCCATCGCCCGGGTCTCGCCGCACTGTCGCTTTGACCACTCTCACCTTCCCTCTCCCTGACTGATCGCTCATCTGCCGGGTGGGCACCCGGAGGGACTCCGATCCAGACGCGAAGTCCCTCCGTGTACCACCTTCACCACTCGCCTACTTCAGAGACGTGAAGTCGTAGTCCCAGGAGCCGGTGTTCCACAGCATCCCGACACCATTGACCGCCGTGCCCTCGATGTTCGGTTGCTTGTCGAAATCGAACGGGACCGCGAGAGCGTGGTTGACGATTTCTTCGTCGATCTTCGCCCACGCGCTCGCGCGCGCCTGCTTGCCGGACACGCTTTCGGCCTTCGTCATTTCTTCGTTGATCTTCGGGTTGTCGGCCTGGCTCCAGTTCACGTTGCCGGTGGCGTTGATGTACTTGCCGTTGAACGTGATGTTCAGCACCGTCTGCGGGTCCGCGAAGTCGGCGATCCAGCCGACGCTCGGGCAGACCGTGACCTCTTCTTTGGGGACGCTGCAGTACTTCGCGTACATCGTCGGCACTTCCGGCAGCGAGAATTTGGTGGCAAATCCGAGGTTTTTCAGCGTCTGGTTGACGATTTCGGCGTCCTGTTCCTGGGGGCTGCCCTTCCCGCCCACGACCGTGATCGTTTCCCCGCCGGTGTACTTGCCGCTTGGGTAGCCGGCGGCCTTTATGTACTTTTCGGCGATTTCCATGGAGCCTTCTGGGTGTTCGTTGAAGTCGACCTTCGGGCCCGCCAGGCCACCAGCCTGCTCGAAGCCGGGGATGCCCGGGTAGATCCAGTGCGTCTGGACGTCGGTGACGAGCTTGCCGCCGCGGGCCTTGTCCATCGCCACGCGGTTCAGCGCAGCCCAGAACGCCTTGCGCAGGTTTTCGTTCTTGAACGGACCGACCTTGTTGTTCACGCCGATGTAGTGCGTACCGGCGCTCGGTGAGATCTCGAGCTGTTCTTTGTGCTGCTGTGCCGCTTCCTTGACGATCGACTGCGGCGGCGCTTCGGAGGCCACGAGGTTCGTCCCGGCGAGCACCTGGCGCCCGATCACGGTGCTTGTGCCGCCGATCTTGATCTTGATTTCGTTCAGGTAGGCCGGGCGGTAGTCGGTGCTCGCGTTCCAGTTGGGGTTGCGCACGAGGGTGAGCGATTTGCCCTGGAAGTAGCCGACGCTCAGGACTTTTCCTTCGCTGTTGTTCTTCATCATGTAAGGCCCGGTCGCGACCTGGTAGGCGCCGTAGTTCGACGGCTTGTTCTTGTCGAATTTTTCGGCGTATTCCTTCGGCACCGCTGCCGACAGCGGCATCACCAGCGAGGCCACCAGGAAGTCGGCCTTCGGTTCTGAGAGATGGAAGACGATCTCGTGCTTGTTGGGCGTTTCGATCCCCTTGAGCGGGCCGCCTTTGGCGTCCTTGGCGCCTTCGATCGAGCCGTAGTAGGACTGGAAGTAGGGGTTGGCGACGTTCGGGTTGGCACCCCGCTGGATCGCGTAGGCGACGTCTTCGGCGGTCACTTCACTGTTCACCGGCGGGCTGAACTTGACGCCTTCCCTGAGCTTGACCGTGACCGTCTTTGAGTCCGAGGAGATTTCCGGCGGCCCCGAGGCCATGTCCGGCGTCGCTTCGGTCTGCGTGTTGGGCTTGTTGGAGTACAGCGGCCGCTGGGTCGGGAACACGACCATGTAGTCGATCGAGTAGTAGGCGATCCCCGGGTCCAGGTGTTCGAAATCGGCTTCCTGGAGCACTTCCAGCGTGCCGCCCTTTTTGCCGCCGGTCAGCGACTCGGTCAGCGGGCTTTTGTAGCCGCTCGAACTGAGCGCGCCCGAGCTGGCTGAGCCGCCTCCACCGGAGGGGCTGCTGCTCGAGCCGCACGCGACCGCCACCAGCACCAACAGCACGGTGCCAAGGATGGCCGCGACGTTCTTAGTGGACCACATCTAGGATGCCTCCTGTCGTTGTTGCATGTGCCCTCATCGGGCATGCCTCGGGTTGAGGGCATCTCGCAGCCCGTCGCCGAGCAGGTTGAACGCCAGCACCGTGATGAGCAGTGCGGCGCCGGGAAAGACCATGAACCACCACGCCGTGTTGAAGATCGGCGTGGCGGAGGAGATCATCTGCCCCCAGCTCGAGGTCGGCGGCTTGATGCCGATCCCCAGGTAGGAGAGCGCGGCCTCGAAGAGGATGTTGAGAGGCACCTGCAGCGTCGCGTAGACGATGACCGGGGCCGCGATGTTGGGCAGGATCTCGCGGGACATTATTCGCCTGTTGGAGGCTCCGAGCGCGCGTGAGGCCTCGACGAACTCGCGCTCGCGCAGCGACAGGACGAGACCGCGCACGATGCGCGCCATGTACGGCCAGGTCGCGAACGCGATCAGGAAGATGACGACGCTG
>DASSJA010000400.1:0-5526 GCA_035691445.1 Burkholderiales bacterium
AATGCAAGCGCGCTCGCGGTCTTCGCGCCCGGGGGCGCGGCGCCGCGCGCAGGTGGCGTGCTCTCGAACCGGGGGCTCGCGCTCGTGCTGCAACGGATCGCCGAGGGAGGCCGCGAAGGTTTCTACGCGGGCGAAACCGCGCGGGCTCTCGCGACCTTCTCGCGCGCCGGAGGAGGATTCTTCGACGAGGTGGATCTGCTTGCGCAGCACGCGAGCTGGGGCGAGCCCCTCTCGGGCAGCTACCGGGGCATCGAGATTCTCGAAACGCCTCCGCCCACCCAGGGCTTCACCGTGCTCGAGATGCTCAACCTCATCGAGGCCTACGAAATCGGCGGCATGGATCCCCTCGGCGCGGAGCTCGCCCACGTCCTGGTGCAGGCGAAGCAGATCGCCTATCACGATCGGGACAGGCTGCTCGCCGACCCCGAATTCCATCCTGTACCCGTGGAGCATCTGGTATCGAAAGCCTACGCTCAGCAGCGCCGGCAGCTGATGCGCGCCGATCGCGTCCTGCCGTGGAACCTGGTTCCATCCTACGGCACGCTCGCGGGCGACACCGTGTTCGTCTGCGCGGTCGACGCCGAGGGGAACGCCGCGGCGCTCATCCAGAGCCTGTACTTCACCTTCGGCTCGGGCGTGGTGGCGGGCGATACCGGGATCGTGCTGCAGAACCGATCGGCCTACTTCTCCCTCGACCCGCAGCACCCCAACCGCCTCGAGCCCGGCAAGCGTCCCCTGCATACGTTGATCGCCTCGATGGCCTTCAGAGACGGCCGTCTATGGCAAGTGCTCGGCTGCATGGGCGCGGACGGCCAGCCGCAGATCCACCTGCAAAGCTACGTGAGCCTCGTCGATTCCGGCTTCGACATCCAGCAGGCGCTCGAGGCCCCGCGCTGGCTCTCGGGTCGCTTCAACATCGGCGATCCGCGCGACCTGCTCAACATGGAAGGCCGCTTTCCTGAAGCGACGACGAAGGATCTCGAGCGCCGCGGGCATGCCGTGAACCGGTGGCCCGCGTGGTGCGAGCTCGCCGGCCACGCGCAGGGCATCACGATCGATCCGGTGTCGGGCGTGCGCGTCGGGGGCTCCGACCCGCGCAGCGACGGCGCGGCCATCGGTTATTGACGCATCGATAACTGCGAGGCCGGCAGCCCCCGAAGAACCTGCAGGAACCCGAGCTGCAACAGCAACCCCAGCGCGTCTCCGAAGTTGAGCTTGACATCCTTGTTGCGCTCCCGTTGCGACCGCAGTGTCTGCGCGAGCGCAACGCGCGGGTGATGGACGCCAAGCGCCAGGCCCGCATCCGCGCCGAACGCGCGCTGCAGAAAGTTTCGGCGGGTCGCCACGCCTAGATCCGGTCGGGAAAGCGGATGATGAATCCGTCGCGGTTGGGCATCTTCACCTGGGGAAGCGTCTTCGCGTTCATGACGTCGTTTTCACCGATCAGCTTGTTCTGCGCGAAGATGTACGCGGTGAGCGCGTAGACCTCGTCGTTGGTGAGCGAGCGCGGCTGCTGCCACGGCATCGCCCGCCGGATGAAGTCGAAGACGGTCGTGGAGTAGCCCCAGAAGTTGGCGATGGTCTTCGTCGCCTCGATGCGGTCGATGGGGCCGCCGCCCACCAACGCCGCGGCCACTCCGCCCTTGCCCCTTTCCCCATGGCACATCGCGCACTTCTGCGCAAAGATGCGCTCGCCCTGCGCGGGCGTGCCGCCACCGGGCGGCAAGCCGGTTCCGTCCGGCAGGATGCTGATGTCCCAGGGAGCAATATCGGCCGGATCGATCGGCCGGCCGAGGTCTGGCCCTTCGGCGACGGCAGCGCCGGAGCCCAGCGTGACCGCGAGCGCGAACACGTGGTGAGGCTTAGGCGTAAACATGTTTCACCTCCCCTTTGGGGTCGACCGCCCAGCTCGTGAGGCTGTTGTAGTGCTGGTTCGGGAAACCGAAGACGCGGGGGATCCCCTTGGTTTCTCCACGCTCGGCGACGAATTGCGCGCGGGTCGGCTGCACGTTGCCGGCCTCGTCCCACGCACGGCTCTGCAACACCGCCGGGCCCCCGTCCCAGCGCCAGGGCATGCGAAAGCGGGTGAAGGCCTTGGAGAGCACCGGCGCCTGCAGCGCCGCCTCACCCCAGCTCTTGCCGCCGTCGGCCGAAACCATCACCTTGGATATCCGGCCGTTGCCGGAATACGCGATGCCCGATATCTCGTAGAAACCGGGTCCTCTCAAGGCGAGTCCCGGGGAAGGATGCGTGATGAAGGACTTCACCTCCTGCAGGAAATAGAACCTGAACGCCTTTCCGTTCGGGAGGATCTGCGAGTAAGTCCGCGTTTCGTAATAGCTCATTGCCGGGGCTTCGACCAACTTGAGGCGCCGCAGGAACTTGACGTTCATGTTGCCCTCGTAGCCCGGCAGGAGGAGCCGCATCGGGTAGCCGTTACCCGGCATCAGCCGCTCGCCGTTCTGGTATAGGGCGATCATGGCGTCGTCGAGCGCCTTCTTCACCGGCACGCTGCGGGAGAGCGCGAGCGAATCGGCGCCTTCAGCGACGATCCACTTCGCCTTCGGGTCGATCCCGGTCTCGTCGAGCAGGGTCGAAAGCCTCACGCCGGTCCACTCGGCGCACGAAACCAGGCCGTGCAGCGCCTGCACGCTCGCCTGGATGGGCTCCCTCGAGAACATGGGCGCGCTGTTGCCGCCGCATTCGACGAAGCTGAAGCGCGAGACCATCGGATAGCGCGAGAGCGTATCGAGCGTGAACACCAGCGGGCGCTTCACCAGCCCGTGGATCACCAGGCGGTGCCGGTCCGGGTCGATGTCCGGCGTGCCGGAATGCACGATGGTGAAGTGCAGCCCGTTCGGAGTAATGGTGCCGTTGACGAGGTGGTGCGGCGTGCGTGCATGCGAGGTGCGCGGCTCGCCCTTGGGATTGCTGAGAATGCGCCCTATTTTTTCTTCGAAATGGGAACGCTGCTCGTAGGGCCGGCTGACGCCGCCGGGTGCGAGGCTCCACGGTTCCTCGGCAAGGGGTTCGGCCGTCGCGGAGCGGACGAAGGTATAGCCCATCATGGTTCCGGCGACCGCCGCACCGCTGCGCAGGAAAGCGCGGCGGTCGAGAAGCCCGTTTCCCGCAACCGCCTCCAGCCTTTCCGGGTTCTGCGTGTCTGGCGATATTTTCATGGCCGGCCTCCTTGAACGGGTTTCCCCGGGCGGATATTCTGCTCCCAATTTCCCGGCGCGTGCGCACGGTCGGCGCCCGGCATAGAATGGACACGACTTGGAGCCGCTCCCTTGCTCAGCAGCGCCGACCATTCCGTCAGCCCGCCTGTCGTCACGATTCCCCGCGACTACAATGCCGCCTACGACCTGATCGAGCGGAATCTGGCCGCAGGGCGCGCCTCGAAGATCGCGTACATCGACGACGCCGGCCAGTACAGCTTCGGCCAGCTCGCCGAGCGCGTCAACCGCTTCGGCTCGGGCCTGCGCGCGATCGGCCTCGACATGGAGCACCGCGTGCTCCTCGTGCTCACCGACACCATCGATTTTCCGACGGCGTTCCTGGGCGCGATCAAGGCAGGGATCGTACCGGTCGCCGCGAATACACTGCTGACGACGAAAGACTACGAGTACATGCTCGCCGACAGCCGAGCGAAAGCGCTGATCGTGTCCGAACCGCTGCTGCCCCAGTTCGCGCACCTGATAGGCAGGCTGCCTCACCTCAAGCACGTCATCGTGTCGGGCACCGGCGCGGGTCACACGGCGTTCAGCGAAGTGCTCGCAAAGGGATCGCCCCACCTCCCTCCGGCGCCCACAACCTGCGACGACGCCTGCTTCTGGCTCTATTCCTCAGGCTCGACCGGGATGCCGAAAGGAACCGTCCACGTCCACTCGAGCATGATCCTCACCGCGGAACTGTACGCACGCGGCGTGCTCCGATACAGGGAAAGCGATGTGGTGTTCTCGGCGGCCAAACTTTTTTTTGCGTATGGACTCGGCAACTCGCTCTCCTTCACCTTGGCGGTCGGCGCGACGGCCGTTCTCATGGCCGAGCGGCCGACGCCCGCGGCCGTGTTCAGGCGGCTCAAGGAGAAAAAGCCGACGCTGTATTTCGGCGTGCCCACGCTCTACGCGGCCATGCTCGCGAGCCCGGACTTCCCCGCGCGCGAGTCCCTTTCGTTGCGCCAGTGCATTTCCGCGGGCGAAGCGCTGCCCGCGCAGATCGCGAAGAGCTGGAAGGAGAAAACCGGCGTTGAGATCCTCGACGGGATCGGATCGACCGAAATGCTGCACATCTTCCTCTCCAACCGGCCGGACGATCTGCGCTACGGCACGACGGGCAAGCCGGTTCCCGGATACGAGCTGCGCCTGGTCGACGAGCACGGGGACCCGGTCAAACGCGGCGAGATGGGAGAGCTGCAGATCAGCGGACCCACGAGTGCCGCCTATTACTGGAACAATCGCGAGAAAAGCCGCGGGACCTTCAGCGGAGGCTGGACCCGGAGCGGCGACAAATACACGCAGGACAAGGACGGATACTACGTGTACGGCGGGCGTTCGGACGACATGCTCAAGGTATCGGGAATCTACGTTTCGCCAGCGGAGGTCGAGGCGGCGCTGGTCAGCCACGACGCGGTCCTCGAAGCTGCGGTGGTCGGCGCCGAAGACGAGAACAGGCTCGTCAAGCCCAAGGCTTATGTGGTGCTGAAGCAGGGCAACTCGGCGAGCGATGCCCTGAAGGCGGCGCTCCAGCAGCACGTCAAGGACAAGCTCGCGCCCTACAAGTATCCGCGCTGGATAGATTTTCTTCCCGAGCTCCCGAAGACGGCGACCGGGAAGATTCAGAGGTTCAAGCTGCGCGCCTGAAACCGGTGCGCCGGCGTCGGAACCGAAGCGCGCAGGCACGGCCTTGATCGAATCGGTCCGCTCGTGGGTGAGGGAGGCGAGACGCATCGTTCTGCTCACGGGCGCGGGAATTTCGACGGAATCGGGAATTCCGGATTTCCGGGGACCTCAAGGCGTGTGGACCAAAGACCCGAAGGCCGAAAAGCTCTCGGACATCCGCTACTACCTGGCCGATCCGGAGATACGCAGGAAATCCTGGCGATCGCGCCTCGCCCACCCCGCGTGGACCGCGCACCCGAACGCGGGTCACGAGGCAATCGTGGATCTCGAACGGCGAGGCAAACTCCACGCGCTCATCACCCAGAACATCGACGGACTGCACCAGAAGGCGGGCAACGCGGCGGAGCGGGTCATCGAAATGCACGGGACGGTGCATGCGGTCGTGTGCCTTTCGTGCGGTTGGAAGGGACCGATGCAGGCGACGCTGGAGCGCGTCCGCCGAGGCGAATCCGATCCCCCGTGCGAGCGCTGCGGTGGAATCCTGAAAAGCGATACCATCTCGTTTGGGCAATCGCTCGTGCCGGAGGTCGTTGACCGCGCGATGAGTGCGGCCGGCGAGGCCGACCTGCTCATCTCCATCGGCACCAGCCTGCAGGTTTATCCGGTCGCCGGGGTCGTCCCCGCC
>DASSJA010000401.1:0-4663 GCA_035691445.1 Burkholderiales bacterium
TGAAGCGCGCGGCGACCAATGCGGCGGCGCGTCCGAACATGATGTAGCGGCGCAGATTGTCGGGATAATCCGCGCCGCCCTCGCCGTAAATTCCCGGGCGATCGAAACAATCCGGACTGTGAACCAGGTAAAGCGGGACTCCGTCGCGGGTGTCGGCTCGCAGCACGTCGAACTGAACCGACGAATCGCCGAGCGGCACCGAGAGGCCGGCGGCTACCTGCCGCGTCCTGAGCGCGCCAAGGATTCCCCGGTAGCCGGGCAGGATAACCGCGGTATCGGCCCCGCTTTGCTTGAGCGCGGCGGGCAGCGCGCCAATCACGTCGGCGAGGCCGCCGGCCTTGGCCCACGGTGTAATCTCGGCGGCGACTATTGCGATCTTCACTGTTTCACTATTTCACGGATGAACCGATTGAGCGCTCAGGAAAATTTCGCTGGTGGGCGCCCCGCGAGCGTGCGGAACGGACGATGAATTGAACTCAGCTTGCCCGGGCAACCTGCGACGCCGGCGCGTTCGGACCGTCGAGCGCCAGCGCCTCGCGCAGCGCCTCGGCCGCGCTCTCGGGTGGCACCGGATTGATATAGAAGCCGGTGCCGACCTCGAAGCCGGCAACCTTGGTCAGCCCGGGCGTGATCTCCATGTGCCAGTGATAATGCTTGCTCTCGGCCTCACGCAGCGGCGCCGAGTGGATAATGTAGTTGAACGGCGGATCGTTGAGCGAGCGTTTGAGCGCGCGCAGGCTCTGCCGGATCGCGCTCGCGAATCCCGGGTATGTGGCCGCCGCGTGCTCGAAGTGCGATCCGTGGGTCTTGGGAATCAACCACAGCTCGAAGGGAAAACGCGCGGCGAAGGGCGAGGCCGCAATAAAGTCGTCGTTTTCGAACACCACGCGGCGGCGGTCCTGGTTTTCCTGGTCCACGATGTCGCAGAAGATGCATCGCTCCTTGAGTGAGTAGTAATCGCTCGCGCCGCGCAGCTCCTGCTGCACGTTGAGCGGCACGATCGGCAGCGCGATGATCTGCGAGTGCGGATGCTCGAGGCTCGCGCCCGCCTCCGCTCCATGGTTCTTGAAGATGAGCACGTAACGGAAGCGCTCGTCCTGCGCGAGGTCGAGCACGCGATCGCGATACGCCCAGAGCAGTTCTTCGACCTGGTGCAGCTCGAGGTCGGCGAGGCCCCGATCGTGATCTGGGCTTTCGACCACGACCTCGTGCGCACCGATCCCGTTCATCAGATCGTACAGGCCCTCGCCGCGCCGGCCGGCGGGCCCCTCGATGCGCAGCGCGGGAAACTTGTTGCTGACCGCGCGCACGCGCCATCCCGGACCGTTGGGCGTCGAGCCGTTGTCGCGATAGGCCAGCACTTCGGGCGGCGTCATCTGTTCCATCCCGGAGCAGAACGCGCACGGCGGACCTTTTCGTTGATCGCGAACGGGTTTGAAGTCGGACGGGCGCTTGCCGCGTTCGGTGGCCATGATCACCCAGCGCCCAACAACCGGATCCTTCCTCAACTCAGGCATCTGGTCGGCATCCCCCCGAAACTGGCCGCGCGCTCCCGCGGCTGAACAGCTATTTTACCCGCGCGCAGCCGCCGCGCGCTAGGCGGCTGCGCGCCCGCGAGGTTCAGTTCAAGGCGGTGCGTTCGGCGCGGGCCGGTGGAGCTTCAGCGCGCTCGGCGTGTCCGTCGCGTAGCGCGTGGCGCAGGACTTCGTCCACCGTGTCAACGAAGACGAATTCCATCTCCTTGCGCGCCTCCTCCGGGATGTCCTCGAGGTCGTTCTCGTTGCGCCGCGGCAGGATAACGGTTTTGATACCGGCGCGGCGGGCCGCCAGCACCTTCTCCTTGATGCCGCCGACGGGCAGGACTTTTCCGCGCAGCGTGATCTCGCCGGTCATCGCCACGTCGGAGCGCACCGGCCGGGCGCTCAGCAGCGAGGCGAGCGAGGCCGCAATCGTGACCCCCGCCGACGGACCGTCCTTGGGGATGGCGCCTGCCGGCACGTGGATGTGCAGGTCGGACTTCTCGAAGAAATCCGGCGCGATGCTGAGTTGCCCGGTGCGCGAGCGAACGTAGGAGAGCGCAGCCTGCGCCGATTCCTTCATCACGTCACCGAGCGAGCCGGTGATCGTGACGCCCTTCTGCCCGTTCATCCGGGTGCTCTCGATGAACAGGATATCGCCGCCATTAGGCGTCCAGGCAAGGCCGGTAGCCACACCGGGTTCCTGGGTGCGTTCTGCCGCCTCGGAGAAGAACTTACGCGGGCCAAGGAAGCGATGGAGCATGTCGGGCGTGATGCGCTCGGGGGGCGCCTCGCCTTCGGTGATCGAGCGTGCGATTTTGCGGCACACGCGCCCAATTTCGCGCTCGAGATTGCGCAGACCGGCCTCGCGCGTATAACTGCGGATCACTTCGGCGACGGCCTCGCGCGTGAATTCGATTTTAAGATTGCCGAGCCCGTTCTCGTCCATCTGCTTGGGCACCAGGTGGCGCTCGACGATGTGGAGCTTTTCCTCCTCGGTGTAGCCGGGCAACTCGAGCACTTCCATGCGGTCGCGCAGCGCGGGCGGAATCGGGTCGAGCACGTTGGCCGTGGTCAGGAACAACACCTTGGACAGGTCGAAAGGCACGTCGAGATAATGATCGACGAAGGCGTTGTTCTGTTCGGGGTCCAGCACCTCAAGCAGCGCCGAGGCCGGGTCGCCGCGAAAATCAGTGCCCAGCTTGTCCACCTCGTCGAGGATGAATAGCGGATTGTTCGATCCCGCGTTGCGCAGGCCCTGGATCATGCGTCCGGGCAGCGAACCGATATAGGTGCGGCGATGGCCGCGAATCTCGGCTTCGTCGCGGATGCCGCCGAGCGAGAGGCGCACGAATTTGCGTCCGAGCGCACGCGCGATCGAGCGCCCCAGCGAAGTCTTGCCGGTGCCCGGCGGTCCGACGAAGCACAGGATCGGCCCCTTGGTGTCGCTCTTGAGCTTGCGCACCGCGAGGAATTCGAGGATGCGTTCCTTGACCTTCTCGAGATCGAAATGGTCCTCGTCGAGCACCGCGCGCGCGTGCTTGATATCCAGGTTGTCGTCGGTCGAGACCGCCCACGGCAGGCTCACCAGCCAGTCGAGGTAGGTGCGCACCACCGTATGCTCGGCCGATTCGGGCGGGATCATCTTGAGCCGATCCAGCTCCTTGTCGGCCGCTTTGCGCGCGTCCTCCGGCATCTTTGCCGCTTCGACTTTCTTTTCGAGATCTTCGATTTCCGATGAGCGCGCGTCGCCTTCGCCGAGCTCCTTCTGGATCGCCTTGAGCTGCTGGCGCAGGTAGTACTCGCGCTGATTCTTGTTCAGCTCGGTCTGCACCTGTGACTGGATCTTGTGGCCCAACTCGAGCAGCTCGATCTCGCGCCCCAGGATGACGATCAGCTTTTCCAGGCGGGCGCGCACGTCGTTGGTCGAGAGCAGGTCCTGCGATTCTTCGACCGCGATTTTCAGGTACGAGGCCACCATGTCGGTCAGCCGCGCGGGCTCGCGCACTTGCATCGCCATCACCTGCAGCTCGTCGGGCAGGTACGGCACGAGCGATACGAACTTGGAGAACTGGCTCACCAGATGCGCCTGCAGCGCGTCGAGTTCCTTGTCGCCCTCGACCGCTTCGGCCAGGCGGTTCACATGGGCTCGGAAAAATGGGTCGACCTGCACGAAATCAAGCAGGTCGATACGCGCGATGCCCTGCACCAGGACCCGAACGCTGTGGTCGGGGTACTTGAGCATCTTGAGGATGCGCACCGCGGTGCCGCGCGGGAAGAGACCCTCGGGCGAGGGGTTTTCCTCCTCGGGATTCTTTTGCGCCGAGAGTCCGATTACACGAGAGGTCTGCCCCACGTCCTCGATGAGGCGCAGCGATGCCGGACGCGACACCAGGAACGGATGAATCTGATTGGGGAAAATGACGATGCCGCGCAGCGGCAGCACCGGCAGAATATCGGGGACCTCTACCTTGGTCAGATCCTCTTCTATATCGAAGCGCTTCTCGCCTTTGGCCTTTTCGGATTTTTCTGCCATAAGATGCTTAAGCCGCCTCCCCCCTGAGCAGCCGAGAGCCGCCGGCGCTTCCACCCCTGCAACCGATTAACGTAATATACGCTTGGTGGGCAGACAAGCTCGCTCGCGCCGGCTTTTAATCTAACCACGATCGCTGCGATGCGCCATCATCGAGGCAAAAACTTGCCGAAACATCAGTTCGAGAAGGTTTTCACGGTCGAGGAAGCCAACGCTCTCATACCGCGGATGGAAGTCCTCGTGCGCAGCCTGCAAACCGAGGCCGACGTCCTGCGCGCGCGCATTCGCGACCTCGCACGTCAGAGCGATTCCGCGATCGCCGGGATGCCGCTGGGTGACCTGGTCGATCGTTATCCCGAGCTCAGAGAGAACGCGACGCGCATGGCGGAGATGGCCGGTGAGGTGGAGAGCCTCGGCGGAATCCTGAAGGATATCGAGTTGGGCCTGATCGATCTTCCCTACGAGATTGACGACGACGTGGTCTTCCTGTGCTGGCAGTCCGGCGAGCGCCAGATAGTCGCCTGGCACGCAATCGACTCCGGCTTCGCGGAGCGGCGGCCGCTGCCCGGGGTCGACAAGCCCTACCTGAATTGATCGCTCCGATCGATCCGCG
>DASSJA010000402.1:0-3963 GCA_035691445.1 Burkholderiales bacterium
CGCCGGCCTCGCGCGCATGACTCGCGACGTGGGGCTCGCCGAGGAGCTCGCGCAGGAGGCGCTGCTCGCCGCGCTCGAGAAGTGGCCCGAGTCGGGCGTGCCGGACAAGCCTGGAGCCTGGCTCATGGCCGCCGCGAAGAACCGCGCCCTGGATCACTTCCGGCACAGGAAGCTCACCGAGAGCAAGCACGAGGAGATCGGCCGCGACATGGAAGAAGGCTTCACGCCCGACTTCGATGCCGGGCTAGTCGCAACTGAGGAGGACTTCATCGGGGACGATCTGCTGCGGCTCATCTTCACCGCCTGCCACCCGGTACTCTCGACCGAGGCGCGCGCCGCGCTCACGCTGCGCCTGCTGGGCGGCCTCACCACCGACGAGATCGCGCGCGCGTTTCTCGTCCCGGAACCGACGATCGCGCAGCGCATCGTGCGCGCCAAACGCACCCTGGCCGAGGCGCACGTGCCCTTCGAGGTGCCGCGCGGAGAGGAGCTCGCGGCGCGTCTTTCCTCGGTGCTCGAGGTCGTCTACCTGATCTTCAACGAGGGCTACTCCGCGACCGCGGGCGAGGACTGGACGCGCCCCGCGCTTTGCGAAGACGCGCTGCGGCTTGGGCGCATCCTCGCGGAGCTCGCGCCGGAGGAGCCCGAGGTCCTGGGCCTGGTCGCACTCATGGAGATTCAGGCGTCGCGCCTGCGTGCGCGGACGGGCCCGTCAGGAGAGCCCATCCTGCTCATGGACCAGGACCGCTCGCGCTGGGACCACCTGCTCATGCGGCGCGGTCTCGCCGCGCTCGAGCGCGCGCAGGCGCTCGATGCCGCGGCGGGCGGATCACTCGGTCCCTATGCGCTGCAGGCCGCGATCGCCGCCTGCCACGCGCGCGCGTCCACGCCCGAAGAGACCGATTGGAAACGCATCGTGGCACTCTATGACGCGCTCGCTCAGATAGCCCCCTCGCCGGTCGTCGAGCTGAATCGCGCGGTCGCGGTGGCCATGGCCTTCGGTCCGGAGGAAGGGCTCGCGCTACTCGATTCGGTCGCTGCCGAGCCCGCGCTGCGCAGCTACCATCTTCTGCCCTCGGTGCGCGGCGATTTCCTGGTGAAGCTAGGCCGCCTGGACGAGGCGCGAAGCGAATTCGAGCGCGCGGCATCGCTCACGCGCAACGCGCGCGAGATCCGCCTCCTGCTCGATCGCGCCGCCGGTTTGCACCCCGGGCTCCGGGTGGTGAAGTAGCCCTCAGATCACGACCTTGGTCGCGATACCCCTGGGAAAGATCTCCTCGGGCATGAAGCGGTGGCGAGCGATGCCCTGCTGGTGCGTATACAGAGCCATTTGCTCCCAGGTCGGGCGGTTCTCCTCTATCCCGTAGGGAAAGGGATCGCCGCCGAAGCGCTCGACCATCTCGCAGGCATACGCCGGCAGCCATGCGAGCGGATAGCGCGACACCGCGGGATCGAGCAGGCGCGCCAGGCTGCGGCGCTTGGAATCCTGGAACGCGTTGTAGAGATTGCGCGCGGCCCAGGGGTGCTCCTCGGCGATTCGCCTTTTCATCGCGATGATGTGCATGATCGGCCAGACCCGCGTGCGCCCGTAGTACTCCTCCTCCATTTCGCGGTAATCCGGGAAGAGGCGCACCACGTCGGGATGCCCCTCCAGGAAGCAGGTCGGCGGGCGAGCGATGATGGCGCAGTCGATCTCGCCCGCGGCGAGGAGCTGCGAGAGCGACTTGTCCGCGATGCGCGTGAGCTCGACACCCCGGGGGAGATCGAGCTCGACCTTCTCCTCGCGTCCGGGCGAGTTCGCCCCCGCCTGGACCCAGTGCACGTCCGTGAGCTTCACGCCCATGTCGTTGTGCATCCAGCCCCGCATGTACACCGCCGCCGAGTGCGCCCATTCGGGTGACCCGACTTTCCTGCCCTTCAGGTCCTCGACCCTCCTGATGCCGCTCTTCCTGTTGACGTAGAAAGAGCCGAATCGGAACAGGCGCGAGCACACGACGGGCAGCCCGATGATGTCGCTCCCTTCGCGCGTCACCTCGGCGGCGAACTTTGCGAACGAAAGCTCCGACAGATCGAACTCGCGGTTGGCCGTGAAGCGCGCGAAGCATTCGTGGTGCGGAAGGTCGAGCCAGTTGTGGTCTATCCCCTCGGCCCTGACTGCACCGGTCCTGAAATCGCGGAAGTGATCGTAGTCGGTGGTCGCGATCGTGAGATTCAGTTTCGGCATGGCTCCCCGGGTTCTCGTCGGACAAAGGCGCGATGATAGCGGGATTTTCCATTAGCATTCAAATCCGGCATGAAGATCGCCACCTGGAACGTCAACGGCTTCCGCGCCCGGGAGAAGCAGCTCTCCGAGTGGCTGGCACGCGACCGTCCCGACGTGGTGTGTCTTCAGGAGCTGAAAGCCGAGCGCTCGCAGATCGTCGACCTGCCTCAGCTCGAGGGATACCACCGGTACTGGCACGGCCTGCGCGCCTACTCAGGCGTCGCGCTGCACGTGCGCAAGGGGCTTTTCGACGCCGAGCCCGTGTTCACTCACCCGGACTTCGACATGGAGTCGCGCATCGTCCAGGCCGAAATCGGCCGCCTCGTCCTCGCCTCGGTATACGTGCCCAACGGCGGCAAGGACTACGAGGCGAAGCTGCAGTTCCTCGTGCGGCTCGCAGCCTGGACGAGGGACCTGCATCGCGAGGGCCGCGAGCTGATTCTCTGCGGCGACATGAACGTCACGCGCAGCGACCTCGACCTGCATCCGAAGGAGGTGAAGCCGGGGATGATCGGCCAGCGCGAAGAGGAGCGCGATCTCTTCGACAGGCTTCTCGGCGACCGCCTCGTCGACGTCGCCCGCGCGCTCGATCCCGACAACCCGAATCTCTTCACCTGGTGGGCGCCGTGGCGGAACATGCGGGCGCGCAACATCGGCTGGCGCATCGACTACATCCTCGCTTCGCCCTCGATCGCGGTGCGCGCCTCGAGCTGCACTGTTCTCGCGAACGTCGGAACCAGCGACCATGCACCGGTGATGATGACCACGGGGTAGCCCGACCGTCTTACAATCGAGCCATGATCGATCTCATCATCGACCGGCGCGAGCGGGACATCGGCGGCTTCACGGTCGGCCGCGTCCTCCCGTTCGCCAGGCGCCGCATGGTGGGGCCTTTCATCTTCCTCGATCACATGGGGCCGCTCGAGCTCGCACCGGGGACCGCCAGGAGCGCCGACGTGCGCCCGCACCCGCACATCGGCCTGTCTACCGTCACCTACCTGTTCGAGGGCGAGATCATGCATCGCGACAGCGTCGGCTCCGAGCAGACGATCCGCGCCGGGGAAGTGAACTGGATGACCGCCGGGCGAGGCATCACGCACTCGGAGCGCTTCGAGAAGGCGCGCGCCCGCGGAGACCGGGTGCACGGAATCCAGGCCTGGGTCGCGCTCCCGCGGGCGGACGAGGAGACCGAGCCGCGCTTCGCACACCACGGCCCCGACGATCTCCCGACCTACGAAGGCGGTGGCCTGAGAGCGACGCTGCTCGCGGGAACGGCCTTCGGAGCGAAAGCCAGGGTAAAAACGCACTCGCCCCTGTTCTACGTGCACTGGTCCCTCGCCGCGGGCGCGAAAGCGCAGCTCCCGGCGGAGTATCCCGAGCGCGCCGCCTACGTCGTCGAGGGTGAGGTCCGGGTGGAAGGGCGAAACTTCCGCGGCGGCCAGATGCTCGTGTTCCAGCCGGGCGGGCCGGCGCTGTTTCACGCCGCCGCGCCCGCCGTGGTCATGCTCCTGGGCGGGGAGCCGGTGGGCGAGCGCTTCATCGAGTGGAATTTCGTCTCCTCCTCGAAGCAGCGCATCGAGCAGGCGAAGGCCGACTGGCGCGCCGGGCGGATGAAGCTGCCCGACAACGATCACGACGAATTCGTTCCGCTCCCCTGAGGTCGCCTCGCCTCGGTCAGGTCTGCACGCCCTGCAACCTCT
>DASSJA010000403.1:0-6188 GCA_035691445.1 Burkholderiales bacterium
CCCGTTGTCATCCTTGCGGGGTCGGCCGGGGGAGCGCGCGCTATTCTAGCCGAAACCGCCGCGCGGAACGCTACAATAGCGGAGGATTTTGCGGAGCACGCGATGCGATTTCTCCGATGGAAAATCATGTGCGCGGCGGCGCTCTGGGCGTCGCTGGCCGGCGCCGCGCAGCTGCCGTCCGATTACGCGCGCGAGAAGCGCTGGGCCGACGAGATCGTGCCCACGATCGTTTCGGGCGAGGCGGTGTGGCTCGAGGCGCCGCGCACGGAAAAATTTCTCGGCATCTTCTCCGAGGCGAAGCCCGCGAAGGGCGCGATCATCCTCGCGCACGGGATGGGGGTGCATCCCGACTACGGCGTGATCGGCGAGCTGCGCCGGCGCCTCGCGGACGCGGGCTATACGACGCTCTCGGTGCAGATGCCCATCCTCGCGGCGGATGCGCCCGCGGCGCGCTACCCGGTGCTCTTCTGGGAGGCCGACGCGCGCTTCGCCGGGGCGCTCACCTATCTGCGCCGCAAGCACTACGAAAAAATCGTGCTGATCTCGCACAGCATGGGCTCGCGCATGGCGAATCACTACATCGCCGCGCATCCGCAGGTCCCTTTTGCGGGATGGATCTCGCTTTCCATCTCGAGCGGCGAATTCGGGCCGTTCAAGCGAATCAAGTTTCCGATCTACGACATCTACGCGGAGAACGACCTCGACGCCGTGCTCAAGGGCGCCCCCCGGCGTGCCGAGATGCTCAAGCGCCTGCCGGGCTCCAGCCAGACGATGATGTTCGGGACCGATCACCAGTTCGACAGGAAGGAGAAGGATCTCGTCGCCCTCATCCGGCTGCTGCTGGAGGGAGACGGCAGGAAGTAGCCTCCCGGCGCCGGCCGGGACCATGCTGCATCGCATCCAGCCCGGCCCTTCGCGAGCCGGCGCCGGGCTGCGCGGGACCTGACCTAAGTCAATTGCGGCGCCCCCGGGGTAGCGTCTAAACTGTCCGCTCCGAGGCGTTCACGGGAGGGTGACATGCCGTTAATAGCCATGACGCGCGAAATGGGGTCGCTCGGGATGGATGTCGCGCGCATCCTGGAGTCCGAGCTGAAGGTTCCGCTGGTGTATCACGAAATGATCAACAATCTCGCCGACAAGATGCGCCTGAGGAAGAGCCACGTGGTGAGGCTCCTCGGCGGAAAGGCGAGCCTGCTCGAGCGGCTCACCGCGGACAAGACCAGCCTGTCCATCTACACCGCGGACGAGATCCTGCAGGTCGCGAGCAAGGGCGCGGTGATGCGCGGCTGGGGCGCCGCCCACCTGCTGCGGCCGGTCAGGCACGCGATACGCGTGCGCGTCTGCGCGCCGTTCGAGCTGCGCCTGAAGCGCATGATGGAGCGGCTGGGGACCGACGACCGCGAGGCGGTAGCCTCCGAGATCCGCGCGAGCGACGAGGCGCAGGGCGCGATCGCCAGGCGCCATTTCGACGTGGACTGGCAGGACCCGGCGGGCTACGACCTGTCGCTCAACACCGAGCGCATGAGCGTCGAGCAGTGCGCCGAGAAGATCGCGCGGCTCGCCAGGCAGCCGCAGTTCCGCGAGACCGACGAGTCGCGCAAGGCCCTCGCCGACCTCGCGCTGCAGGCGAACGTCAAGGCGGCGCTGCGCGCCGATCCGTCCACGCGGGCGCTCAGCTTCGCCGTCGACTCCGACGGCGCGCAGGTGCGCATGCGCGGCATCGTTGCGACGCGCGAGGAATCGACCCAGGCTGCGCGCGTCGTCATGGGTGTTCAGGGAGTCATGTCCGTCAAAAACGATCTGAGGATCACAGCGGAGATCCGCTCGCCCATGGGAGAGTGAGCGACGGCGCACCGGGATCCGAAAAAAAGGCGGCGAAGGGATTTCGACAACTCTGGAGGAGGCATTTCATGAGGTATTACAAGCGTAGTGGAATCGCGGCGGCCGGAATCGCGGCAGGTCTGGCGGGCGCCCTATTCGCCGGCCAGGCGCTCGCGGCGCCGGTGGTATTGCGCGCGTCTCACCAGTTTCCCGGCGGCAAGGGCGACGTGCGCGACGACATGGTGCAGATGATCGCGAAAGTGGCGAAGGCCGCGAACGTGGACCTGGACATCCAGGTCTACCCGGGCGCGTCGCTGTTCAAGCCCGAGCAGCAATGGAATGCGATGGTGAACGGGCAGCTCGACATCACGCTGTTTCCGCTCGACTACGCGAGCGGCCAGGTGCGGGACTTCAGCGCGACGCTGATGCCGGGCCTGGTGCGCAACTACGACCGCGCCAAGCCCATCAACAAGTCGAAGTTCATGACGGCCATCCGCGCCTCGATCGAGAAGAACGGCGTGATGGTCCTGTCGGACGCCTGGTTCGGCGGCGGCATGGCCTCCAAGCGCGGGTGCATCACGACCCCGGACGACGTAAAGGGGCTTAAGTTCCGCGCGGCGGGCCCGACCTTCGCGCAGATGTGGCAGAGCGCTGGGGCATCGATCGTCTCCGTGCCCTCCAACGAGATCTACAACGCGTTCCAGACGGGCGTGGCCGAGGCGACCGACACCAGCATGGGGAGCTTCCTGTCCTTCCGGCTGTACGAGCAGGCGAAGTGCCTGACCGTTCCCGGGGACAACGCGCTGTGGATGATGTACGAGCCCCTGCTGATGTCGAAGAAGACCTTCGAGAAGCTCGACAAGAGTCAGCAGCGGGTCCTGCTCGAGGCCGGCAGGAAGGCGCAGAAGTACTACGAAGACAAGGCCGAGGCGGTCGACGCCGCCACCATCAAGGCGTACAAGGATCACGGTGTCCAGATCAAGAGCCTCTCGAAGGCCGAGTTCGACAAGTGGATCGACGTGGCCAGGAGAAGCTCCTACGCCGAGTTCTCGAAGGACGTGCCCGACGGCAAGAAGTTGATCGACGAGGCGCTCTCGGTCAAGTAGCGCCGGGACATCGCATACCCCGGCGGGCGGCGGCGCCCGCCGGTTCCCCGATTCGGGAGGGCCGGCTCGGCCGGCAAGCATGGATTTTTTTGTCCGATCGATCAGGCTGGTGTCGCGTCTCTGCGGCTACTTCGCGGCGGCGCTGATCGGCCTCGGCGTCGTGGTCGTGTGCGAAATGGTGTTCGTGCGCTTCGTGCTCAACGAGAACACCATCTGGCAGACCGACTTCGTCACCTACAGCCTGGTCGCCGCCACCTTCGTCGGCAGCCCCTTCGTGCTGCTCACGCGCGGGCACGTCAATGTCGACGTGCTTCCGCATTATCTCGGCGCGCGCGCCCGCTTCGGGCTCGCGCTCGTATCGACCCTGATGGCCATCGCCTTTTGCGTCTTCATGGTCGTGCTCACCTGGAATTTCTGGCTCGATACCTGGAACGACGGCCGGCTCTCGAATACCATGTGGCGCGTGCGGCTGTGGATCCCCTATGCCTCGATGCCGGTCGGGCTCGGGATCCTGACGCTGCAGTACGTCGCCGATCTCTACAATCTGGTCACCGGGCGCGAGCCGCCGTTCGGCATCGACGCGGGGAGAGCGCATTGAGCGCATCCACGCAAGGACTGCTCGTTCTGGTCGTGACCCTGATAGTGCTGCTTTCAGGCGCGCCCGTGGCGTTCGGCCTCGGCGCCCTCTCGCTCGTATTCATCGCGACCTTCCAGGGCTTCGACGCCCTGCACGTCGTGGCCGAGAACTTCTTCGCCGGGTTGAACGATTTCACGCTGGTATCGATCCCGATGTTCGTGATGATGGGCGCGGCGATCGGCTCCTCGCCCGCGGGCAAGGACCTGTACGAAGCGCTCGACCGCTGGCTCTACCGGCTCCCCGGGGGCCTCGTGATCTCCAATCTCGGCGCCTGCGCCATCTTCGCGGCGCTCACCGGGTCGTCGCCGGCGTGCTGCGCCGCGATCGGCAAGATGGGCATCCCCGAGATGAGGCGGCGCGGCTACCCCGACGACGTCGCCACCGGTTCGATCTGCGCGGGCGGCACGCTCGGGATCCTGATCCCGCCCTCGATCACCTTCATCCTCTACGGCATCGCGACCGAGACCTCGATCGGGCGGCTGTTCCTCGCGGGGGTCCTGCCCGGCCTGATGCTGACCGGCCTGTTCATGCTGTGGACGCTGTTCATCATCTGGAAACGCGGCTTCCGCGCGCACGCGGCGGAGTTCCGCTACAGCTGGAAGGAGAAATTCCAGTCGATTCCGAAGATCGCACCGTTCATCGCCATCATCGCCGGCGTCATGTACGCGCTCTACGGCGGCGTGGCGACGCCCTCCGAGGCCGCCGGAGTGGGCGCGGCGCTGTGCGTGGTCATGGCCATCCTGATCTACAGAATGTGGAGACCCAAGGACTGGTGGCAGATCCTGCGCGACACGACGCGCGAGTCGGTGATGATCCTCATGATCATCGCCGCTGCCGTGATCTTCGGCTACATGCTGACCTCGCTCTATCTCACCCAGACGCTCGCCCAGGCGATCGCCGACGCGCATTTCAACCGCTGGGTGCTGATGCTGATGATCAACCTGTTCCTGCTGGTCTGCGGCTTCTTCATCCCGCCGGCGGCGATCATCCTCATGACGAGCCCGATCCTGCTGCCGATCATCACGGCCGCGGGCTTCGACCCGGTGTGGTTCGGCGTGATCCTCACGATCAACATGGAAGTCGGGCTGATCCACCCGCCGGTAGGGCTAAACATCTACATCGTGAGCTCGATCGCGCCCGACGTCCCGGTGACGCGCGTCATGTGGGGGACGATCCCCTATGTGCTGTGCATGTTCCTCGCGATCGTGATCCTGTGCATCTTCCCCGAGATCGCCACCTGGCTGCCGAACCATATGATGGGCGGCGCACACTGAGGCACGGGTCTCCCGCCGGACGCCGCGGCACGTTTGTCCCGACCAAGCTGTCCAAGGCGCCATGAGCGCCGACGCACCCGCAATCGACCCCGCAGCCGCGCCCCTTGCCGAAGCGCTCGCCGCTCTCGGCACGAACCCCGAGACCGGCCTCGCGGCCGCGGAGGCGCGCTCGCGGCTCGCCCGGTACGGCTACAACGAGATCGCGGAAGAGAGGGACCACCCGCTGCGCCGCTTTATCGCGAAGTTCTGGGGCCTGTCGGCGTGGATGCTGGAGCTCATCATGGTGCTCTCGCTCGCGCTAGGAAAATATTCCGACCTCGCGGTGGTAGCCGCGCTGCTCCTTGTCAACGCGGTGATCGGCTTCGCGCAGGAGACGCGCACTGCGGCGGCGGTAGCCCTGCTCAGGCGCCGGCTGCAGATCGCGGCGCGCGTGCGCCGCGACGGTGCCTGGGGGGGCATTCAGGCGCGCGAGCTCGTCCCCGGCGACATCGTGCGCCTACGCGCGGGCGACGTCGTCCCGGCCGACGTCCGCCTGATCGAGGGCGAGCTTGCGGTCGACCAGTCGGCGCTTACCGGGGAATCGGCCGAAGCGACCCGCGCCGCCGGCGGCATCGCGCGCTCGGGCTCCCTCGTCTGCCGAGGCGAAGCGGGCGGCGTGGTGCTCGCGACAGGCGCGAAGACGCTCTTCGGCCGCACGACGGAACTGGTGCAGCTCGCGCGCCCGAAGCTGCACATCGAGGAAGTGGTCGCGAAAGTGGTGCGGTGGCTCTTCCTCATCGTCGGTGCGCTCCTCGCCGTTGTGTTCGCGCTGGCGCTCGCGCGCGGCTCGCCGCTTCTCGAGCTCGTCCCGCTGCTGCTGGTGCTGCTCATGAGCGCGGTCCCCGTCGCTCTTCCCGTGATGTTCACGGTGAGCATGGCGGTGGGCGCCTCCGAGCTCGCGCGGCGCGGCGTGCTGGTCACGCGGCTTTCGGCGACCGAGGACGCCGCCTCGATGGACGTGCTGTGCGTCGACAAGACCGGCACTATCACGCAGAACCGGCTCACGGTCACCGGCGTCTCCCCGCTCGCGGGCGCTTCAGAGGCCGAGGTGCTCGCGGCCGGCGCGGCGGCGTCCCAGGAAGCGAACCAGGATCCGATCGACCTCGCGTTCCTCGCGGCGGCGCGCGAGCGCCGCATCGCCGTGCCCGTGCGGGTCTCGTTCGCCCCCTTCGATCCGGCGACGCGGCGCACCGAGGCGGTGATCGAGGAGGGCGGGAAGCAGCGGCGCGTGATGAAAGGCGCGGTGCGCGCGCTCGCGCAGGCCTGCGGCCTCGACGCGCAGGCGACCGACGCGCTCGAGGCGCGCGCGAA
>DASSJA010000404.1:0-6161 GCA_035691445.1 Burkholderiales bacterium
CCCCGGCGCATGCTCAGGTCCTTGCGGGCACCAGCCGGGTCAATTCGTTTCCGATCCGGCGCGCGAGCTCGACGCCGTCCGCCTGGCCCATGAGCTGGACCAGCGTCCCCTCGAGCTTGCGAAGCTTCGCCCGCAGCTCGAGCGCGGAGGAGCAGCCGTTGATCTCGGCGACCAGCAGGTCCGCCATCGGCCCGAGGCGGCCGCGGATGCGGCTGCGGATTTCGGTCATCGCCCGAATCTTGATGCCCGCGAACACCACCGGGTCGTTGGCGGCGGGCGTGAGGGCGACCCGGCCGGCGACCCGGTCGCGGTCGACCGATTCCACGAAGCCCTCCGCGACCAGCCGCTCGAGCGTGCTCTCCAGCTCGCCGGCGCGGACATAGACCGAGAGCTCGACCGCGTCCCGCTGGCCGTCGATCATGACCAGCAGGCGCCGCACATGGCTTTCGAGCCCGAAGGAGCGATCGGCGATTTCCTGCCTGCCCTTGTCGGTCTTGCGATAGATCGTGGCGTCTTCCAATATTCTTCCTTTTTCGACAGGCGCCCCGCTGCGAGGCCGAATGATATGCCAAGGCGCGGAAAAGTTTTGCCTGCACGCCGCGCCGTGTGCTACGGTCGCGGTGTCGACTGGACGGGAGCACCGCGGTGTTGAAGGAGATTTCCGGCGTCATGCAGGACGACCCTGCGAGCGAGCGGCGCTGGTTCCACGACGACTATTTCGACCTGTACGTCCGCCAGACCGGCGGCGAGCTGGTCGCCTTCGAGCTCTGCTACGGCATCCACGCCTACGAGCGGGCCCTGGCGTGGATCAAGGGCCGCGGCTTCTTCCACGACGGCGGGACGTCTCCCGCCGGGGATTTCATCGGGGCGATGCTTTCCCCGGGCGAGCCGGTCGACTCCGATCCGATCATCGCGCGTTTCCGGCTTGCCGCAGCCGGGCTGCCCGGGACCCTGCGCGCGGCCCTGGAGGCGCGCCTGGGCGAGTACGCCCTGCAAAAGGCCGACGGCTTCGCCCGGCGCGCGCGCTTTCGCCGCGCTCCGTGGCAGCAGGCCGGCGGGCCCGCGGCCGATCCGGACAAGATTCACTAGAGTTTCCCCGAACGCGGCGTAACATGGCCCGGGGACGTGAGATTTCCGCGACCCCGCCTGGAGCCCGCCTTTCTTTCCGGAGATTCGAATGGACACGATCAAGCCCCTTTTCACCGCGACGGCGACCGCCACCGGCGGGCGAAACGGCTACACCGAGGCGAGCGACGGCTCGGTGAAGGCCAGCCTCTCGGTGCCCAAGGAAATGGGCGGCCCGGGCAAGCCCGGCACGGCGACGCCCGAGCATCTGTTCGCCGCGGGCTACGCGGCGTGCTTCGGCGGCGCGCTCGATTTCGTCGGCAAGAAGCACAAGAAGGACGCCACGAAAGCGCGGGTCACCTGCGCCGTCTCCATCGGTCCGCGCGACGGCGGCGGATTCGGCCTCGCGGTGAAGCTCAGCGTGCAGGACCGGAGCCTGCCGCAGGCCGAGCTCGCGGCGCTCGCCCGCGAGGCGCACGAGCAGATCTGCCCGTACTCGCACGCCACGCGCAACAACGTTCCCGTGGAGCTGGAAGTCTCCGGGGCCTAGCGCGCGGCGCCGAGCGCCCGTGAGCGCCGATCGCATTCTCACCACCCACGTGGGCAGCCTGCCGCGCCCGAAGGACCTGCTCGACCTGATGAAGGCGAAGGTGACGGGCGGCTCCTACGACGAGGAGGTGTACGCGAGACGCGTGAAGAGCGCGGTCGCCGAGTGCGTGAAGAAGCAGGTCGAGTGCGGCATCGACATCGTCAGCGACGGCGAGCAGTCCAAGCCCGGGTTTTTCACCTACGTGCGCGAGCGGCTCGAGGGTTTCGAGGCCCGGCCGCGGCACAAGCGGCAGGCGTTCGCGGCCGAGGTCAAGGCCTTCCCCGAGTACTACGAAAAGTACTTCAAGGAAGCGATGATGGGGGGCGCGATCGCCCCGGTCGTGCCCATGGTGTGCACCGGGCCGGTCCATTACTGCGGCGAGGAGGCGCTCGCGCGCGACATCGCGAATCTCAAGGCCGCGGCGGCCAAGGCGGGCGCGGGCGAAGCCTTCATGCCGGCGGTCGCGCCGAGCGGTGTCGGAAAGAACGATTACTACCGGTCGGAGGAGGAGTTCCTCCACACGGTCGCGCGGGCGCTGCGCACGGAATACCAGCTGATCGTGGACTCCGGACTGCTGCTCCAGGTGGATGACCCGTTCCTGTGCGACATCTTCGCCGATCCGGCGCTGAGCGCGCGCGGCAGGGAGAAGCGCGCCGAAATGTACGTCGAGGCGGTCAACGGAAGCCTGCGCGGCATTCCGCCGGAGAAGGTGCGCTTCCACACCTGCTACGGCGTCAACGAGGGCCCGCGCATCCACGACGCGGCGTTCTCGGACGTCGTCGAATACATGCTCAAGGTGAACGCCGGCGCGTACAGCTTCGAGGCCGCCAATCCGCGCCACGAGCACGAGTACCGGCTGTGGGAGTCGGTCGAGCTGCCCGAGGGGAAGGTCCTCATCCCGGGGGTGATCACGCATGCGAGCAACATCGTCGAGCATCCGGCCCTGATCGCCGAGCGCCTGGTCCGGTTCGCCGGGCGCGTGGGCAGGGAAAACGTCATCGCGGGCGCCGACTGCGGATTCTCCTCGCAGGCGAGCTACCACACCGAGGTGCACCCCACGGTGGTCTGGGCGAAATTCGAGGCGCTGCGGGAAGGAGCGCGGCTCGCCTCGAAGCAATTGTGGCCCTAGGGAAGACCGGGCGCCGGGGTGCGCACCCCTTGCGGCCCGCGTACAAGGCGCTAGGATAGGGCATGAGCTCGCAGGCGATCGAAGTCCGGAAATCGACCCCGAATATCGGCGCCGAGATCCTCGGCATCGATCTGTCGCGCCCCCTGGACGACGAGCAATTCAGGCTGGTGCACGACGCGTTGATGCAGCGGCTGGTGGTTTTTTTCCGCGACCAGAGGCTCACGGTCGAGCAGCACAAGGCTTTCGGCCGGCGCTTCGGCAGGCTGCACGCGCATCCCGCCGCGCCGCGCGAGCTCCCCGGGCACCCGGAGATTTTCGTCGTCAAGGCGGACGAGCAATCCGAGCACGTCGCCGGCGAGGACTGGCATTCCGACGTTTCCTGCGACGTCGAGCCCCCGATGGGCTCGATCCTGTATCTCACCGAGGTTCCCGAGGACGGCGGCGGGGACACGCTGTTCGCCAACATGTACCTCGCCTACGAGGCGCTCTCGGAACCGGTGAAGCGCCTGATCGGCGGGCTGAAGGCGGTCCACGACGGCGAGCACTACTACCGCGGGCGCTACGGCGTGGACGACCGCGGGAAGGTGTTTCCGCGCGCCGAGCACCCCGTCGTCCGGACGCATCCGGTGACCGGAAGAAAGGCCCTCTACGTGAACCGCATGTTCACCACCCGCATCGTCGGCCTGCGCAAGGGAGAAAGCGACGCCATCCTCGAGATGCTCTACCGGCACATCGAAACGCCCGAGTTCAGCGTGCGCTTCCGGTGGCGGCCGAACTCGGTCGCGTTCTGGGACAACCGCTGCGCACAGCACCACGCGGTCTGGGACTACTATCCCGCCAGGCGCTACGGCCACCGCGTCACGGTCTGCGGCGACCGGCCGTACTGACCCGGCGTCGGCCGCGGTCTGGTGGTGCACGCCCGCGGGGGTTTGGCTAGGATAGGGGACTTGCCACCTTGAAAGGGGTCTTCATGCTCCGCCTCGCACGCTTCGCCGCGCTCGCGCTGCTGGTATTGCCGGCCGGTCCCGCCGCAGCCGCCGGCTATCCTGCGCACGCCGTCAAGACGATCGTTTCGTACCCGCCCGGGGGCAGCACCGACCTGCTGGCGCGTCTCATCTCCGTGTGGCTCCAGAACAAGCTCGGGCAGCCGTTCCTGGTCGAGAACAAGCCCGGCGGGGGGAACAACATCGGCGTGGAGTATGTCGTCAAGTCCGCCCCGGACGGGTACACGATGTTCCTCGTGAACCCCGCGAACGGGATCAACACGACGCTGTACAAGAACCTGCCCTTCGATTTCATCCGCGACATCGCCCCCGTGGCGGGCCTCATCCGGACGCCGAACGTGATGGAGGTGACGGTTTCCTTCCCGGCGAAAACGGTCGCCGAGTTCATCGCCTACTGCAAGGCGAATCCCGGGAAGATCAACATGGCCTCCTCGGGCAGCGGCACCTCGGTGCATCTCTCGGGCGAGCTGTTCAAGGTCATGACCGGCTGCAACATGCTGCACGTCCCCTACAAGGGCGCCGGACCCGCGATCGCCGATCTCATCCCCGGGCAGGTGCACGTGCTCTTCGACAACCTGCCTTCGTCGATCGGGCACATCCGGGGAGGCAAGCTGCGCGCGCTCGCGGTGACCTCGGTCGAGCGCTCGCCCGAGCTGCCCGACATCCCGACGGTCGCCGAAACCGTCCCCGGCTACGAGGCGACCGCGTGGTTCGGGCTCGGCATGACCAGGGGATCGCCGCGCGAGGCCATCGAAAAGATCAATGCCGAGGTGAACCGGGCGCTTTCCGATCCCGGGATGCTCAAGCGCCTGGAGGAGCTGGGCGGCAAGCCGATCAAGGGCACCCCGGAGGATTTCGGCAGGGTGATCGCGGCCGAAACCGCGAAGTGGGCGAAAGTGGTCGTCGCCTCCGGGGCCAAGGCCGAGTAGCTCGACGCGCCCCGCGGGCGCAAAGGCTTAATTCAGCCTGACAATTTTTGGCGTTCCGGCCGGGTGGGGCTAATCTATCTGCGCCCCATGAGCTCGACACCGATCCGGCAGCTCCGCATCCAGCTGGTGGCAGCCGTCGCCGCCGTTGTGGTGCTGATCTGGTTTGGCGTGGCGCATCAGCTCGGCAGCGAGCGCGAGGAGTCGCTGCGCGCCGCGACGCAGCAGGGGCAAAACCTCGCGAAGGCGGTCGCGAACCAGTTCTCGTCCTACGCCGGAACGGTCGACCGACTGCTGCGGCGTCTCAGGATCCAGTGGGTCGGCGACCCGGTCCGGTTTGCGGATGCCGTGGCGCTCGAGCAAGACCTCCGCAGGAACGCGCTCCCGGCCCGGATCATGGTGATCGACGCGCAGGGGTGGCTCGCCTACGCGAACCCGTCGCAGAAGCGCGTGTACCTCGGCGATCGCGATTACTTTACGGCACATCGCAGCCGGCCCGCCGATGAGCTGCACATCGGCATTCCGGAGAAGGACGGCGCCTCCGGAGAGATCCTGATCCGTTTCACGCGCCCGATCCTCGACCGGCGCGGCGGATTTTCCGGAGTGCTGGCGCTGTCGGTCTCGCCGGATGTCTTCACCCGCTTCTACACCGGGCTCGAGCTGGGACCCGACAGCCTGGTCGGGATCATGCGCCTCGACAACACGCTGCTCCTGCGCTGGCCGGATATCGGCACGAGCGGGCGCAGGATCCTCGACCTGCCGGGCGGCGCGGCCTCCGGGAACACCATCCGCCGAAGCGGGCTCGACGGCGTCGAGCGGCTCTACAGCTACCGGAAGCTCGACGAGCTTCCCCTGATTGCCGGCGTCGGTCAGGGGCTCGACGCGGTTCTCGGGGAATACCGCGCGGAGCGCCGGCTGTACCTCGCGACCGGAGGCCTCGTTTCCCTGGCGATCCTCGGGCTCGGCCTGCTGCTGCTCTCGAAGCTCAGGCGCGAGGAGAGCGTGGAAAGCGCGCTGAGCCAGAGCGAGGCGCGCTTCCGCAGCCTGACCCAGCTCGCGTCGGACATGTACTGGGAGCAGGACGCGGAATACCGGTTCGTGTCCGCGTCGGGGGGCGGCCCCGGCTGGTCCATCAAGGGCCGCAGCGAGGCGATCGGCAAGCGGCGCTGGGATTTCCCCTATCTGAACATGACCGAGGCGGACTGGGCGCGGCACATTGCGACCCTCGACGCGCGCCAGCCGTTCCAGGACCTCGAGCTGTGTGGGCTCCGCTCCGGCCGCAAAGTGTGGGTGAGCGTGAGCGGCGAGCCGATATTCGACGCGTCCGGGGCCTTCACCGGGTACCGGGGAATAGGCAAGGACATCACCGCGCGCAAGCGCTCCGAGCAGCTGCAGACGCTGGAGCACGTGGTGAACCGTTCGCTCGCCGAGGCGAGCGACACGAGCTC
>DASSJA010000405.1:0-3205 GCA_035691445.1 Burkholderiales bacterium
CGCCGGAAAGGATGCCCAGGTCGAGCGCAGCCGGGCGCAGCGTCGTGGCAACGTCCCGCACCACCTGGATCAGGTCGTCGACCCTGCGCTTCAGCTCCTGAATCTGCTCCGCGGTCCGCGGGGCGGTCCCCTTGGACTCCAGGCCGAGAACGGACAGGTCCATCCTGAGGGCCGTCAGCGCTTGTCCCATTTCATCGTGAATCTCGCGAGCGATATGGGCGCGCTCTCCTTCGCGCACTGAATCGTGGTGGGCCGACAGCTCTCGCAGCAGCGCCTGGTGCTCGCGGAGAGCTTTCTCGGCGTTCTTCCTCTCGGTGATGTCTATCCCCTGGAACAGGACGAGCTCGCGGTCGGACACGTCGATCAGGGCCGCCGAGATAAGAACGTCGCGCACTTCTCCGCCTTTGCGCCGGAGGCGCATTTCGCGTCCGTAGACCGTTTCGTCGCGCTGAAGGTCCGCGATGAGGCGCTTCCGGTCTTCCGGGTCGGGGTAGAACCCCATTTCCAGAGCGCTGCGCCCGACCATCTCCTCGCGCGTATAGCCGCTGAGCCGCTCGCCGGCCGGGTTCACCGAGATAAACGTGCCGTCGTCCACGCTCGCAATCGTAATGGCTTCCGGGCTGGCTTCGATGATCTTGGCGAGGCGGCGTTCCGACTCCTCGAGCAGGCGCACGGCGAGGCGCTGCTCGGTGATGTCCTGGATCATGGCGAGCAGCACCGGCTTGCCCTGCATCTCCAGGTGCGCGGCCCGCACCAGGACGTCTTTCTGCACGCCCGCCGGAGTGCGAATGGTCCGCTCGTACTGGTGGACGCCCCCGGGGCTCAGGGCCGGTCCGAGCCGCGCGGCGCGTTCGCCGGCATCGCGCCAGAACCCGATCTCCTCGGTGGTCTGGCCGATCACGTCCTCCCGCGCGCGTCCCGTCAGGCGGAAGAAGGCCTCGTTCGCCTCGATGACGCGCCCGTCGGCGACCGACGTCACCACCGTCGCGTCCGGCGACAGCCTGAACATCTGACTGAAGCGCTGCTCGTGGATCTGCGCCGATTTCAACGCGGCGCGCAGCTCGGCGGTCCGGGACGACACTCGCAGGGTGAGCGAGCGGTTCCAGACCACCAGAGTGGCGGCGGAGGCGAGCACGGCGGCGGCCACCGCGGCTAAATAGTAGAAGTAGCGGGCGTCGAGCGGCGAACGCAGTGGGCTGCCGGCCCAGCGGGTCTCGATGTCGCGCAGCTCCTGGGCGCTGACGCGTTCGAACCCCTGCTCGATGAAATCGCGCAGCTCGGTCCGCCCCTTGGCAACGGCCCAGTGGAAGTGGGCTACGTACAGCGGCTCGGTCTGACGGAACTGGTCCGAGAGGTTGAGCCTGAAGATGTAGTACTGGGCCGCCGGCAGGTCCATGCAGAACAGCGGCACTTCGCCGCTGCGCGCGGCCTCGACCACGGCGTCGGAGGTCGGGAACCGCCGCACGGTCCGGATGCCCTTTTCCTCGAGCCAGGCGGCGCAGGCGCTGCCGTCTTTCGCGCCGATGAGAAAGCCCCGCATGCTCGCGACGTCGTTGATGCCGCTGATCGACCGGTTGAAGAAGACGCGCGCGTCCACGTCCGCGTAGGGCGGGGAAAATTCGTAGGCCTTCGCCCGCGCCTCCGTATACGCGAGCGCGTCGATGACGTCGGCGGACCCGTTCCTGACGCTCTCCTGTGCCTTGGCCCACTCCATTCCCTCGACGCTCACCGGAATCCCCGTTTTCCTCGACCATAGCTGCCATTTGTCGAGGACGATGCCCTCCAGCTTCCCGCCGCCGGTGCGGAAGAGATAGGGCGGATAGGCGTCGTCGGTGGCGACGACGAGCCTGGCGGGCGGCGAGAACGCGGCCGCCGCGTCCGGGAAGAACGCACCGGCCGATGCGAGCAGGGCGGCGCGCAGGAGCGGCAGGCTCATGTCCCGCCCCAGGCCTAGTGGTTGTCGCGCGGGACGAAGGCGCCGCTCTTTCCCGCGAGAAAATCCAGGTCGGCGCCTTCGTTCGCCTGCAGCACGTGGTCGAAGTACAGGCGCCAGTAGCCGCGCTCGAGCGGCGGCCTCGGCGCCTTCCAGCTCTTCCGCCGGGCGGCCAGTTCTTTCTCGGGCACCAGCAGCTCGAGCCGGCGCTTTCCGACGTCGAGCTCGATCTCGTCGCCGTTCTCGACCAGCGCCAGCGCGCCGCCGGCCGCGGCCTCCGGGGCCACGTGCAGGACCACGGTGCCGTAGGCCGTGCCGCTCATGCGGGCGTCCGAAATGCGCACCATGTCCGTGACGCCCTTTTTCAGAAGCTTCGGCGGAAGCGGCATGTTCCCGACTTCGGCCATGCCGGGATAGCCCTTGGGTCCGCAGTTCTTCAGCACCAGCACGCAGTTGCGGTCGACGTCCAGCTTCGGATCGTCGATGCGTCTGTGGAAGTCCTCGATGTTCTCGAACACCACCGCGCGGCCCCGGTGTTTCATGAGCCTGGGTGTCGCCGCAGAGGGCTTGATGACGGCGCCGTCGGGACAGAGGTTGCCGCGCAGCACCGCAATGCCGGTGTTTCTCTTGAAGGGTTTTTCGAACGGCGTGATGACATCGCCGTTCGAGCAGCGCGCGTCATTGCTGTTCTCCCAGATCGTTTTGCCGTTCGCGGTGAGCGCTTGCTTGTGGAGCAGGCCGCGCTTGCCGAGCTCGCGGATCACCACGGGCAGGCCGCCGGCGTAGTAGAAGTCCTCCATCAGGTGCTCGCCGTTCGGCATCAGGTTGACGAGAGTATGCACGCCGCGGCCGAGGCGGTCGAAATCATCGAGCGCGAGATCGACGCCGACGCGCCTGGCGATGGCGATGAGGTGGATGACAGCGTTGGTCGAACCGCCGATCGCGGCGTTGACGCGGATCGCGTTCTCGAAGGCCGCTCGCGTCAGGATCTTCTCGATGCCGAGGTTCTCGCCGACCATCTCCACGATGCGCCTTCCCGCCGCGCGCGCGAGCACGTTGCGCCGCGCATCGACCGCGGGAATCGCCGCGTTTCCGGGCAGGCCGAGTCCGAGCGCCTCGACCATCGAGGCCATCGTCGACGCTGTTCCCATGGTCATGCAGTGGCCGTGCGAGCGGTGCATGCACGACTCGGCCTCGTGGAATTGCTCGAGCGTGAGCTTTCCGGCGCGGAGCTCCTCCGACATCGACCACACGTTCGTTCCCGAGCCGATG
>DASSJA010000406.1:0-3488 GCA_035691445.1 Burkholderiales bacterium
TCGTGCTCATCAACGAGGCCTACAAGGCCGCCAACCCGGACAACGCTGCCCTGGCGAAGTGGCTCGACGCGCAGCTCGCGATCTTCGACCGGGTCTACGGCGGCAAGCGCCCGCGCTACCTGGACGGCTACAAGCAGCTCAGGGAGGCGATCAAGCCCTGGGGCACCCGGTAATGAAGCCGGCTTTCGCCGGCGCGCTGCTCGTTCTGGGGCTGTCGGTCAGTGTGCTGGCATGCGCCGATTGGAGCGTGTTCGGCGACCTGGAGCATTTCCGCTGGAGGGAAGAGACCTCGCCCAGCGTCACGGAGACCGGACCGATGCTCGGCCTCGGCCTGCGCTGGCGGCAGGAGCGTCCCGCGGGCTTCGGCCTCGGGTTCGAGAGCCGCGTTTACGGCGGCTCCGTGGACTACGACGGGTCGCTTCTCTTCAGCGGGACACCGATCACCGGCACCACCCAGTACGGGGGATGGCGGAACGAGCTGCAGGCCAATTACCGCTTCCCGGGCAGCCCGGGAGAGCTCGTCCTCGGCTTGGGCTACGACTACTGGAACCGGCAACTGACGTTCGAGCAGCACGAGGAGTACAGCGTCGCTTACCTGAGGCTCGGATTCGACGTCGATCGGCGCGAGCCGGGCGCCTGGTTCGGCGGCGGCGGCTTCAAATACCCGTTCTCGGTCGACGAGAACGCGCATTTCCCCGACCTAGGCTTCACTCCCAACCCGCGTCTCAAGCCGAAGGGCGAGGCGAGCCTCTACGCGGAGCTCGGGTATCGCTTCGCGCCGGCATGGAGCCTCGCCGGCTACTACGAAGGCTACCGCTTCGGGGAATCCGGCGACGTGCTGGTCAGCGACGGCACGAGCACGTCCGCCTTCTTCCAGCCGAAGAGCTCGCTCGACAGCTTCGGCCTGCGGCTGCGCTACAGCTTCTAGGCCGGGGCCGAAACGAAAAAGGCCGCCCGGCAGGCGGCCTCTTTCCGGCGCCGGGGCGCCTCAGACCTTCTGGATGTTCGAGGCCTGCTTGCCTTTCGGGCCCTGCACCACGTCGAAGCTGACCTTCTGCCCCTCCTTCAGGGTCTTGAAGCCCGACATGTTGATGGCGGAGAAGTGCGCGAACAAATCCTCGCTGCCGTCGTCGGGCGTGATGAACCCGTAGCCCTTCGCGTCGTTGAACCACTTCACGGTGCCTGTTGCCATGCTCTCTCCCTTGTTCCTTGATTGTTGATCGAGCTACCGGGCCTGCGTCGTAGGACGCCCCATGATCCCGAGCCATGCCTGGAAGTCCACGACCGTGCCGCCCCGGATTTCACCTGATGGCGAAACAGACAGCCTGCATCCAAACACAGCCGCCTTTTACGCGTCGGCCCGAGTGTCGTCAAGGCCCGCCACCCCGGGCGTGGCGCGCGCGCAAGGCCGTGAAAAAACACCGTAATCCGCCGGCGCGGTGCGCGCCGTCGCGTTGCACCGCCCCCCCATATTCATTACGATAGCCGCGAGGAACGCTCTAAACCGGACATTGTCAGATTTTCGGGGGGCCACGGGGCGCGAAGTCGGGCGGCATGGCGCAGAACAGGGACGACACCTTACTGGAGGCGCAGCGCAGCAAGCTGAAGCCTCCGCCGATGTTCAAGGTCATGCTGCTGAACGACGACTACACGCCGATGGAGTTCGTGGTCGTGGTGCTGCAGAAGTTCTTCGGCATGACGCGCGAGCGGGCCACCCAGGTCATGCTGAAGGTCCACCGCGAAGGCATCGGCATCTGCGGGGTCTACCCGCGCGATGTCGCGTCCACCAAAGTGCAGCAAGTCGCGGCATACTCCCGAAAGCACCAGCACCCGCTGCAATGCGTTATGGAGCCGCAGGACGAGTAGCACAGGCGCAAAGGTAGAAAGGCAAGGAAAGGATGATCGCTCAGGAGCTCGAAGTCAGTCTGCACATGGCGTTCGTGGAGGCGCGCCAGAAACGCCATGAGTTCATTACCGTCGAGCACCTGCTGCTGGCGCTGCTGGACAACCCGACCGCGGCCGAAGTGCTGCGCGCCTGCGGCGCCAACATGGACGAGCTGCGCAAGAACCTGACGCAGCACATCGCCGAGCAGACGCCGCGCATCGCCGCCGACCGCGAGGTCGACACGCAGCCCACGCTCGGCTTCCAGCGCGTGATCCAGCGCGCCATCCTGCACGTGCAGTCCTCCGGCAAGAAGGAGGTCACCGGCGCGAACGTGCTGGTCGCGATCTTCGGCGAGAAGGACTCGCACGCCGTCTACTTCCTGCAGCAGCAGGGCATCGCGCGCCTGGACGTCGTGAACTACATCTCGCACGGCATCACCAAGACGCCGCAGACCCACCAGGGCAAGAGCGAGCAGGAAGCCGACCAGGAAGGCCAGGCCGAGAGCTCGAACAGCCCGCTCGACAACTACACGCAGAACCTGAACGCGCTCGCGCTCGCCGGCAAGATCGACCCGCTGATCGGCCGCGAGAAGGAGCTCGAGCGCGTCGTGCAGACGCTCTGCCGCCGCCGCAAGAACAACCCGCTGCTGGTCGGCGAGGCCGGCGTGGGCAAGACGGCGATCGCCGAGGGCCTGGCGCGGCGCATCGTCGAGGGCAACGTGCCCGACCTGCTCGCCAAGTGCACGGTCTACGCGCTCGACATGGGGGCCCTGCTCGCCGGCACCAAGTACCGCGGCGACTTCGAGCAGCGCCTGAAGGCGGTGCTGAAGCAGCTGGTCGACAACCCGAACGCGATCCTGTTCATCGACGAGATCCACACGGTGATCGGCGCGGGCGCCGCTTCCGGCGGCACGCTCGACGCGTCGAACCTGCTCAAGCCCGTGCTCTCGACCGGCCAGCTCAAGTGCATCGGCGCGACCACCTACAACGAGTACCGCGGCGTGTTCGAGAAGGACCACGCGCTGTCGCGGCGCTTCCAGAAGATCGACGTGGTCGAGCCCTCGGTCGACGAGACGGTCGAGATCCTGAAGGGCCTGAAGACGCGCTTCGAGGCGCACCACAGCGTCAAGTACACCGCCAACGCGCTGACTACCGCGGCCGAGCTCTCCGCGCGCTACATCAACGACCGACACCTGCCCGACAAGGCGATCGACGTGATCGACGAGGCGGGCGCCGCGCAGCGCATCGCGCCCAAAGCGAAGCAGAAGCGCATCATCGGCAAGGCCGAGATCGAGGAGATCATCGCCAAGATCGCGCGCATCCCGCCCCGCTCGGTGTCTACGGATGACCGCAGTGCCCTGGCGAATTTGGATAGGGATTTGAAAGCCGTCGTCTTCGGCCAGGACCGCGCGATCGACGCGCTGGCCTCGGCGATCAAGATGGCGCGCTCGGGCCTCGGCAATCCGCAGAAGCCGATCGGCAACTTCCTGTTCTCGGGCCCGACCGGCGTCGGCAAGACCGAGGTGGCGCGCCAGCTCGCGTATTGCATGGGAATCGAGCTCCTGCGGTTCGACATGTCGGAGTACATGGAGCGGCACGCGGTG
>DASSJA010000407.1:0-2106 GCA_035691445.1 Burkholderiales bacterium
CTCGTGGTGTTCGTCGTGATCGCGATCTCAGCGGCGCACCGCTTCTGGGAATTCGACGCTGCCCAGTACGCGAACCAGCTAAATCACTTCCTGAAGGACCTGGCGATCATCGGCGGGCTGCTCTACATCATCGTCTTCGGCCCCGGCTCCATGAGCGTGGACGCGCGCAAGGGGAACTCGGGACCATAACGCGCCCCGGCGACTACTCGCGCGGCACGGTGTCGGCGAACGACGCCCGCTCCGACAGCTTGGCGAAATGCCGCGCGAGGTTGGCGTGGTCCTTCTTCCAGTCCATCTTGGGATAGCGGAAGTCGAACCAGCCGAGGCACACACCGGCCGCGACATCGGCGAGCGTGTAGCCGTTTCCCGCGCACCAGGGCTTGTCGGCGAGCTCGGCATCCATGGCTGCGAGCCCTCCGCTGACTTTTCCCATCTGGCGATCGATCCAGGTCGCATTCCTCGTTTTTGCCTCGCGCTGGTTTTCCAGACGCGCTGCGACTCCTGCGTCGAGTACGCCGTCGGCGAGGGCTTCCCAGCGGCGCACCTCGACGCGCTCGCGGTTCTCCGCGGGGAGGAGCCGCGAAATGGGGGAAGCGTTGTCCAGGAATTCGACGATGACGCGGGAATCGAAAAGCGCGGTGCCGTCGTCGAGCACCAGCACGGGCACCTTGCCGAGAGGGTTGAATTTCGCAGTGACCGCATCCGCTTTCCAGGGATTGTCGACTTCGAACTCGTACTCGATCTTCTTTTCCGCGAGCACGATGCGCACCTTGCGCGCAAACGGGCTGGCGAGCGAGCCGATGAGCTTCATGCGCGGGATTCTACTCGTTCCGAAGGCAGGCTTTGACTTTCCTCCTGAGCTCGGGCAGCACCTCGCGCCGGAACCAGGCGTTCTTCCTCAGCCAGAGCCTGTTGCGCGGGCTGGGGTGGGGAAGGGGAAAGAACTCCGGCAGATACTCGCCTCGCGCGCGCACGGTCTCCGCGATGGTCTTTTTCCTTCTTTCTCCGAGGTAGTACGCCTGCGCGTAGCTGCCGACGAGGAGCGTGAGGCGGATCGCGGGCAGACGCGCGCGCAGCCGCGGGTGCCAGTGAGGAGCGCATTCGGGCCGCGGCGGCAGATCGCCCGATTCTCCGGTTCCCGGATAGCAGAATCCGGCCGGAATGATCGCGATGCGGCGCTCATCGTAGAAAGCGTCCCGGTCGAGGCGCAGCCACTCGCGCAACAGGTCGCCGGAAGGATCGTTCCAGGGAATCCCGCTCTCGTGTACGCGCCGGCCCGGCGCCTGCCCGACGATCATCAGGCTCGCGCCGGGCGAGGCGCGCAGGACCGGCCTGGGGGGATTCGGAAGATGCGCAGCGCACAGCGTGCAGGCGCGGACCTCGGAAAGGAGTCCCTCGAAGCCGGCCGCCGCCACTCGCATGCTAAAATTGGCGTTGCCCATCACACAGGTCCGTCGATGCCGCCGCTCTCTCCGCTGAGCGCATTATCTCCTCTGGACGGACGCTACCACAAGCAACTCGAGCCGCTGCGGACCTGCTTCAGCGAGGCCGCTCTTTTCCGACACCGCATCGCGATCGAGATCCGCTGGCTGCTCGCCCTCGCCGGGGAGCCTGCGATAGCGGAGATCAGGCCATTCTCGAAGGACACCAGCCGGGACCTTGAGCGTGTCGTCGCGGAGTTCTCCGAGGAGGACGCGGCCCAGGTGAAGGCGATCGAGGCCGAGACCAATCACGACGTCAAGGCGATCGAGTACTGGCTGAAGCGGCGCCTCGCGGGCAATCCCGAGGACGCGCGCGTCGCGGGCTTCGTGCATTTCGCCTGCACTTCCGAGGACATCAACAACCTCGCCTACGGGCTGATGCTCAGGGAAGGACGCGACCGCGTGCTGCTCCCCGCGCTCGATCGCGTCGTCGAGGCGCTCGCCGGCATGGGAAGATCGCTCGCCGATGCGGCGATGCTGTCGCGCACCCACGGCCAGCCGGCCTCGCCGACGACGCTCGGCAAGGAGCTCGGGAATTTCGTTCATCGTCTGCGCCGTGCGCGCCGCTCGATCGCCGCGGTGTCTCTCACCGGAAAAATAAACGGCGCGGTCGGAAACTACAACG
>DASSJA010000408.1:0-3004 GCA_035691445.1 Burkholderiales bacterium
AGATCGAGCGGTCCAGGCGAGTGAACACGCCGCCGATCGCCTCGCGCTTGCCGCGAAAGACGTTCTCGCGCCCGATCTCCGCCATGTAGGCGCCGCGCTCCAGCAGGTCCTCGACCGGCTTTCTCAGGCTGTAGAAGTACAGCTGCCCGCCGTCGGCTCGGCGCCGGCGCGCTTCCTCGGCCAGAAGCTCCGCGCCGGCCATGTCGACGGTGTTGATGCTTTTCGACATGAGCAGGAGGTGCTTTTGCCCGGGACTGCCCTCGCGCAAGGCGTCGAGGTGGCGCTGGACGTGGCCGACCGCGCCGAAGTAGATCGAGCCTTCGATGCGCAGGATCTTGAGCTGCGGGCATTCGACGAGGCTGTCCTCGACCTCGGTCATCTTGCGGCCGGAGTGGCGCGGGTCGGGTACCAGGCTCCTCAGGATCGGGTGAGACGTACGATTCAGGTACAGCACCAAAGACACGAGGACGCCGACGAGGATCGCGAACTCCAGGTCGAGGGCGAGCGTAGCGAAGAAAGTCACCGCGAGGACGGCGCTCTCCCCGCGGCTCGTGGCTAGGACTTTGCGGATGCGCGGCAGGTCGATCAGGTTCCACGCGACGAGGAACAGCAGCCCCGAGACGACCGCGATCGGCAGATAGGCGACGAGCGGCGCGACGGCGAGGAGCACCAGCACGAGCAGCAAGGCCGCGAACATCGCCGCCATCGGCGTCCTCGCGCCCGCGTCGTAGTTGATGCCGCAGCGGTTCGCCGACGCGCTCGTCGGAAATCCGGAGAAAAACGCCGCGGTGACGTTGGCGAGCCCCTGGGCGATGAACTCCTGGTCGTTGTCCAGGCGCTGTCCCGACTTGAGCGCGATGGCGTGCGCGATCGAGAGCGCCTGGGTGAGCGACACCAGCGCCACGGCGACCGCGCCCGGCAGGAGAGCCTGCAGCGTCGCGACGGAGAGATCGGGATGGGAAAGCGCAGGCAGCGCCCCGGGCAGGGGGCCGAGCGTACTCAGCCCCGTGCGCTCCGCGCCAAGCGCCTGGTTCAGGAAAAAAGCCGCGATGCTGCCCAGGACCATCGCCGCCAGCATCGGCGGGAATCTCGGAAGCACGCGATGCGACAGCGCACCGATCGCGACCGTCGCCGCCGCCACCAGGGCGACCCAGGGGCGAGCCTGGTCGAGGTGCCTGAACGTTCCGACCACCAGCTGGGCAAAGGCGGCCGGTGGCGAGGAGATGCCGAGAAAGCTGCCGAGCTGGCTGAGGAAAATGAATACGCCGAGCGCCGCGGTGAAGCCGACGATCACCGATCTCGACATGAAATTCACCAGAGACCCGGACCCGAGCGCGCCCAGGACCAGCATGACGAGGCCGGACATCAGCGCGAGCGTGAAGGCGAGCTCGACGTAGTGCGGCGTGAAGGGGGTTGCGAGCGGGCTCAGCACGGCGAACACCATGAGCGACACCGGATTGGTGGGGCCCGCGACCGTGTGCAGGGAAGAGCTGAACAATGCCGCGACCAGCGTCGGCACCATCGCGCAGTACAGGCCGTATTCGGGCGGGAGCCCTGCGAGCGTCGCGAACGCCACGCCTTGCGGCAGGACGACGATCGCGCCGATCAGGCCCGCGAGCGCGTCGGCCTTGAGCGTCCCGGCGTCGACCCGCGGCCACCATTTCATGAACGGCAGCAGGCGATGCGCCGGGGGAGTGCTCGAGGCGGTCAAAGGCGTCACGTCGAAGCGGACATCGAAACGGCTATGGTATCAAACGCGGTCGCCGCGCTCATCGCGTGGTATCCTGTCGCACCGGCGGAATGCGCACTCCTCCGGAGACCGATGCTCCGCTTCAGCGCCAACATCAGCATGCTTTTCCAGGAGTTCGAGTTTCTCGGTCGCTTCGAGGCGGCCGCGCGGGCCGGCTTCAAGGCGGTCGAAATCCAGTTCCCCTACGCCTGGGACAAGGACCGGCTCGCGCAGATCGCGCAGCATGCCGGCGTCGAAGTGGTGCTCATCAATATTCCGGCGGGAGAGCCGCAGAAGGGCGACCGCGGCATCGCCTGCCTGCCTTCGCGCATCGCCGAGTTCCGCGGGGGCATCGCCCGGGCGATCGACTACGCGCTGGCGCTCGGCTGCACGCGGATGAACTGCCTCGCCGGAGTCGCGCCTCCCGGCGCAGACGCCGCCCTGCTGCGCGCGACCTATGTGTCCAATCTGCGCTACGCCGCGAACGAGCTCGCGCTCGCGGAGATGACGCTCCTCGTCGAGCCCATCAGCACGCTGACGGTTCCGGGTTTCTATCTCAACCGGTCGGCGGAGGCGCTCGCGCTCATCGACGAAGTGGACGCGGACAATCTCGAATTGCAGTACGACCTGTACCACATGCGCATCATGGGGGACGATCTCGCGACGGCCATTGAGGCAAACCTCGGGCGGATCGGCCACATGCAGTTCGCCGATGTCCCCGGCAGGCACGAGCCCGGGACCGGGGAGATCGATTTTCCGAAGCTGTTCGATCACATCGACCGCCTCGGCTATCAGGGCTGGATGGGCGCGGAATACCTCCCCACGGGAAAGACCGAAGACAGCTTGGCGTGGGCGAAGGAATACTTGTAAGCTGGACGGAATGAACATCGCGGCGACCGGAATCAATTTCATCCGCCAAGCGGAAGTCGCCGGGCGCCTGCGCGCGCTGCTGCCCGCCGATGCCGTGCTGCACGCGCAGGAGGATACGCGCGCCTACGAGTGCGACGGCCTCTCGGCCTACCGCCAGCTGCCCATGGTGGTCACCCTGCCTTCGAGCGAAGACGAGGTGCGGCAGGTCCTGCGAACATGCCAGGAGCTGAAAGTGCCGGTCGTCGCACGCGGATCGGGCACCGGGCTTTCGGGCGGGGCCCTGCCGCGCGGCGACGGCGTGCTGCTGTCGCTCGCCAAGATGAGGCGCATCCTGTCCGTCGATTCGCTCGCGCGCACCGCGCGGGTGCAGCCCGGCGTCACCAACCTCGCCATCTCCGAGGCCGC
>DASSJA010000409.1:0-2841 GCA_035691445.1 Burkholderiales bacterium
CGTCGGCTTGGTTACCGCGTTTACCGACATCCGATCGTCATGTTCGGCTTCGGCCCGGCATTTTTATTCATCGTCCAACACCGGCTGCCGATCGGCCTGATGCGCGCCGGTTGGCAGCCCTGGCTCAGCGCCATGGCGACAAACGCCGCCATCGCCGCTCTTATCGCCACCATGATATGGCTGGTCGGCGTCGGACCGTTCCTGCTGGTGCATTTACCGATCATGCTGCTCGCGGCCTCGGTTGGAGTCTGGCTGTTCTATGTCCAGCACCAATTCGAGGATACCGAATGGGCTCATGAAAGCGTTTGGAACCCGCACGAAGCGGCGCTTCACGGTAGTTCGTATTACGATCTGCCCGGCGTCATGCGCTGGTTCACCGCCAATATCGGCGTTCATCACATCCATCATCTGTGCAGCCGGATACCTTACTATCGCCTGCCGCTCGTGCTGCGCGATTACCCTGAACTCGGCGCCATCGGCCGGCTTACCTTGGTCCAGAGTTTCAGGTGTGTGCGGCTGGTGCTCTGGGACGAAGCTCAGCAGCGACTCGTCTCTTTACGTGAGGTTCGCCAGCGTTATGCCCTGGCTTGAGGGCGACGCAGCTGCCGGCCGCGTATCCGTTGCCTCGCTTCGGCGAAAGGAGATTACGTGGCCGATCAAGAAATGCCCCCGGAAGCGAGCGCTTCGTCGACGTGTCCGCTCTGTAAGACGGAAATGGCCGTTATCCGTATCGCGCCTATTCTGTTCGGTGGGGAATTCGAGGATCTCACGCTCGCTTGCAAGACGTGCGGTGCCACGAAAGAATTCAGAATCCGGCGCAGTTGATGATCCTCCACTTCGAACCCGACGGCCCTCCTACACCAAGGCTTCGGAGGGCATCCTGCTTCGCGGTTTTGAGTGGTGCAATCCTGCGACGCGTAGCGCGAAGCAGGCTGGTGCCCAGGGGCGGAATTGAACCACCGACACCTGCATTTTCAGTGCAGTGCTCTACCAACTGAGCTACCTGGGCGCCGTGAGCAAGCCCGCGCCTCGCGCTGCACGGACCGGCGCGGCTGCTTATAGAGGCTCGGACTTTGGCTGTCCAGAACGCGGCCGCCAGCAACAAAGACGCGTGCCGCTAGAGCCAGATGATTTTAGGTCGATTCGAGGCTGGCCATGTGTACTTCACCTCTCCCCGGAGGGGAGAGGTCGAGCGAGCGCAGCGAGCGAGGGTGAGGGGGTTCGGAAGGTTCAGAAAAAGACTGCAGCATCCGAACCCCCTCACCCCAACCCTCTCCCCTCCGGGGAGAGGGAGTAGCCGTGCCACCGCTACGACTTCAACCTAAATTCATCACGTTTTACGCCGGCGCCTTCGTGTCTTCGGGCGTCGGGATGAACTTGTCCATCTTCGGCGGCGCGCCGTTCTTGCGCATGTCTTCGAGCCAGATGCGGTGGATGCGCGGATCCTGATCCTCGTATTCGATCTGGTCGCCGCCCTCCTTGAGGCTCTTCGATACCGCCGGCTTGTCGTCGCCGCCGGCGCCGAGCAGCGAAATGCGATTGGCTTGCGTGGTCGGATAGCGCAGCCCGCCGACCGCGGTGGCGAGATAGCGCGCCGGCTGCGGTCCGGTGTTGAAGTGCTGATGGAATTGCCGGTCGGCCGGCACCAGCACCATGCCGTGCTTCCAGTCGATGCGGCGAAAGTCCTTGTCGCCCTCGAACCAGAGCAGCGAATAGCCGAGCCCGACCACGCACATGACGTGGAAGCTCGGGCCGTGGCGGTGGCCCTTCTTGTAGGTGCCGACCGGCATCTCCGAGATGTGCGCGTGCATGGTGCCGTCGGCGAGCACGAACATGATGTTGGTTCCGCCGCCGCCGCGGTCGCCCCAGCTCTTCAGCTCGATCGCGGTGAGGTCGGGCACGAAATTGGTTTCCCACATGTGGTTGCCCGGCCGCACCGTGATCAGGTCGCCCTCGCCGGAGAAATAGCCGGCCTTGCCGGTGCGCTCGGTGAAATCGAAATCGTTGCCGAACACGAAAGCTTCGCTGTGAAAGACGTTCATCACCATCGGCAGATTGGTGGTGCTGACCAGCAGCGCGCGCTCGGCGCCGCTGGCGTTGAAGTGGCGGTGCTTGGCGTTGAGCGGGATGGCGAACAGGCTCTTCTCCCCCCATTCGAAGCTGCGCCGGCTGCCGTCGGCGAACTCGAGCTGGGTCGAGCCGTGGCCTTCGAGCACGTAGATGACTTCCTCGTAGAGGTGGCGCTGCGGCGTCGTGGCGCAGCCGGGCGCGATCTCGTAGACGAACATGTTGGCGAAATCGCCGCGGCCTTTGAGATGCACCGCGGCGCCATTGACCCCGTAGCGCGGCCATGGCGCGGTCGGCACGTCGAACAGGTAAACGCCATAGTCCTCGGTCAGCGGCAGCCCCTCGCGCTTGAGCCACTCGAGATACGGGTCGACGCCATAGCGCGGCGTGGCGATCTGCGGCGTGGCGGCTTGCGGCGGGACTTCGCGGACGTTCATGGATTTCCTCCGGGGGCTTTGGCGCATACTATCCTTCCCCGCGGAGCGGGGAAGGATAAAAGATTACCCGAACAGCAGCGACTTGATCACCACCGGCACCACGCCCGGCGGCGCGATCAGCTCGCCGAGATCGACGTAATCGAGGTCCTGCAGCTCGATGCCGTCGATCGACACGAGTTTGCCGGGCCAGCCGAGCTCGCGGTGCAGCAGGCGGCCGAGCGTCTTGCCGATGTCGCCTTCGATCATCAGGAGCAGCAGTTTCAGGCGTTCGGCGTGCGGCGTGAGCGCGCGCACGATGCCGTCGCCGGCGGCTTTGAGGCGCGAATGTTCCGGATCG
>DASSJA010000410.1:0-7009 GCA_035691445.1 Burkholderiales bacterium
GAACACGACGTCTACGGTGATGGTTGCCGGGCTCATGCGCCGCCGAATTGCTGGTCGGCGCGCCGCGCGAAGGCGTCGACGAGGCTGTTTGCGATTTCCTCGAACACCGCGCCCGCGAGCTTCTCGAGCAGTGTGCTCGCAAACTCGTAGCGCAGATGCAACTCGACTCTGCAGGCCCCCGCCGAAAGAGCGGTAAACGACCAGCTTCCCTCCAGCCGACGGAAAGGCCCCGAAACCAGCTTCATGTCGATGCGCTCGTGGGGTCGCTCCAGGTTCGCGGTCGTGAACTCCTCCTTCAGGCCGCGAAAGTTGATGCCCAGCGTCGCCACCGTGCGCCCGGCTCCGCGCTCCGAGACGAGCGCCTTGTCACACCAGGGGAGGAACCCCGGGTAGGACTCGATCTCCGACACGAGCGCAAACATCTGCTGTGCGCTGTGGTTGACCAGGGCCGAGCGGCCGACGACGCTCATCGTTGTAAAATCGAAAATTCTATCGGAAGCGGGTCGCCGTGACGATCGTCGAGAATCGCAAGGCGCAGCATGATTATTTCGTAGAGGAGCGCTACGAGGCCGGGCTCGAGCTGCAGGGATGGGAGGTGAAGGCCATCCGGGCGGGGCGCGCCCAGCTGAAGGAAGCCTACGTGATCGTGAGCAACGAGGAGATCTTCCTCATCGGAGCGCACATCAGCCCGCTGGCGGCCGCGTCCACTCACGTTCAGGCCGACCCGGTGAGAACGCGCAAGCTCCTGCTTCACGCCGAGGAGATCCGCCGCCTCATCGGCAAGGTCGACCGCGCCGGGTACACGCTGGTGCCGCTCGACCTGCACTACGTGCGCGGGCGCGTCAAGATCAACATCGGGCTCGCCAAGGGCAAGAAGCAGCACGACAAGCGCGCCGCGGAGAAAGAGAAGGAGTGGAAGCGCGAGCAGCAACGCCTGCTGCGGGCCCGTTGACTAGGCCGCCGTGACTTTGGCCTTTCCCGAGGTCTCACGGGCCAGCTGAAGCCAGGTGTCCACCACGGTGTCGGGGTTCAGGGAAAGGCTCTCGATACCCTCCTCCACCAGCCATCTGGCGAAATCGAGGTGATCCGAGGGGCCCTGCCCGCAGATGCCGACGTATTTCCCCGCTTTGCGGCACGCCTGGATCGCCTGGCGCAGCATCGCTTTTACCGCGGGGTCGCGCTCGTCGAAGGCGTCCGCGACCAGCCCCGAGTCGCGATCCAGGCCGAGCGTGAGCTGGGTGAGATCGTTCGAACCGATCGAGAAACCGTCGAAGTACTCGAGGAACTGCTCGGCGAGCACCGCATTCGAGGGAACCTCGCACATCATGATGAGGCGCAGGCCGTTCTGCGCGCGCTTGAGGCCGTTGTCGGCGAGCAGGTCGATCACCTCCCGGCACTCCTTCAGGGTGCGCACGAACGGCACCATGATCTCGACGTTGGTGAGGCCCATATCGTTGCGCACCTTGCGCATCGCCTCGCATTCCATCTCGAAGCACTCGCGGAAGGATTTGCCGACGTAGCGCGAAGCGCCGCGGAAGCCCAGCATCGGGTTCTCCTCGTCGGGCTCGTAGCGGGCCCCGCCGATCAGTTTCTTGTACTCGTTCGACTTGAAGTCTGACAGGCGCACGATCACGGGCTTGGGCCAGAAGGCGGCGGCGATGGTCGCAACCCCCTCGGTGAGCTTCTCGACGAAGAACGATCGCGGACTCGCGTACCCCCGCGCCGCGCGCTCGACCTCGGCTTTCAGGTCCCCCGTCAGGTTCGGATAGTCGAGCACCGCCTTGGGATGCACCCCGATCATATTGTTGATGACGAACTCAAGGCGAGCGAGCCCCACCCCGCAGTTCGGCAGGGCCTGGAAGTCGAAGGCGAGATGCGGATTGCCGATGTTCATGGTGATTTTCACCGGGCATTCGGGCATTTCACCGTAGTCGCGCGACGTGACCTCGAACTCGAGCCTGCCGCGGTAGATGTGACCGGTGTCGCCTTCGGCGCAGGATACGGTGCAGGGCTCGCCGTCCCTGAGCTTCGCGGTCGCATCGCCGCAGCCCACTACGGCGGGGATACCGAGCTCTCTCGCGATGATGGCAGCATGGCAGGTGCGCCCTCCGCGGTTGGTGACGATCGCGGCGGCGCGCTTCATTACCGGCTCCCAGTTGGGATCGGTCATGTCGGTGACGATGACCTCGCCGGCCTTGATGCGCCCCATCTCGGAGGCATCCTTCACCACGCGCGCGATGCCTGCACCGATCTTGTGTCCTATGGCGCGGCCGGAGGCGAGCACCTCGGATTTCTGCCTGAGCAGAAAACGCTCCTGCCCTTCGGCCGCCTTGCGCGATTTCACTGTCTCGGGCCGCGCCTGAAGGATATAGAGCTTGCCGTCGGAGCCGTCCTTCGCCCATTCGACGTCCATGGGCCGGCCGTAGTGCTCCTCGATTTTCAGCGCGAGGCGTGCGAGCTCGATCACGTCCCCGTCGTCCAGGCAGAACCGCCGTCGGTCGGCCTCGGAGGCTTCCACCGTCTTGACCGAAAGGCCGGCCGAGCTCCGATCGGCGAACACCATCTTCTGAAGCTTCGATCCCAGCCCGCGGCGGATGATCGGAAACCTGCCTGCGCGGAGCGTCGGCTTGTGAACATAGAACTCGTCGGGGTTGACCGCGCCCTGCACCACCATCTCGCCCAGGCCCCAGGAGGCGGTGATGAACACGACGTCGCGGAAGCCGGATTCGGTATCCAGGGTAAACAGCACGCCGCTCGCACCCAGGTCGCTGCGGGCCATGCGCTGCACCCCGGCGGAGAGCGCCACCGCGCCATGCGCGTATCCGCGGTGACAGCGATAGGAAATCGCGCGGTCGTTGTAGAGCGACGCGAACACGGACTTCAGCGCCGTCATCACGTTGGGCAGGCCGCGGATATTGAGGAAAGTCTCCTGCTGGCCGGCGAACGAGGCGTCGGGCAGGTCCTCCGCGGTCGCGCTCGAGCGCACGGCCACCGGCGCGCTCGGGTCGCCGTCCGCCAGCTCGCGGTACGCCTCGGCGATCTCGGCCTGCAGCGCCTTCGGAAACTCCGTGGACTCGATCCAGCCCCTGACCTCCTTGCCGCAGCGGGCCAGGGCTGCGACGTCTCCCGGGTCGAGCCCTTTGAGGCGCGCATCGATGCGTCCCGCGAGACCGTCCCGGCCGAGAAACTCGCGGAAGGCCTCGGCGGTGGTGGCGAATCCCCCCGGGACTCGTATCCCGGCCCCGGAAAGCCGGCCGATCATCTCACCCAGCGAAGCGTTCTTGCCGCCCACCCGCTCGACATCGGCCATCCCGAGCCGATCGAAATTCACGACGTATTGGAGCCGGGCCATGGGCCGTCCTTCGTCGAAGTTGAAGGATCTTGTTGAAACGGTTATTTTACAGACAGGGTCCTTTCGGCGCATCAGCCTTTTCCCACTGCCTTCATGACCGATCGCCGCCGAACCGTATTCTTCGTCTCGGACGGCACCGGCATCACGGTCGAAATGCTCGGCCACAGCCTGCTCACGCAGTTCGACGGCATCGGCTTCGACCACGAGACCGTCCCCTTCATCGATTCGGTGGCGAAGGCGGAGGCCTGCGTCACCCGCATCAACAGCGCCCCGCGCCCGGCGAGCTTCAGGCCGGTGGTCTTCACGACGCTGGTCAACTCGGACATACGCGAGACCGTCCGCAAGGCGGACGCGTTCGTGCTGGATTTCTTCGAGAGCTTTCTCGACCCCCTGGAGGCCGAGTTCGGCGCGAAGTCGACCCACACCATAGGCCGCTCGCACAGCGCCCGCGACGAGAAGGGATACACCCACCGCATCGACGCGATCAATTTCGCCCTCGCCCACGACGACGGCGCGTCCTCCAGGGACCTCGACAAGGCAGACGTGATCCTCATCGGAGTGTCGCGCAGCGGCAAGACTCCCACGAGCCTCTACCTTTCCCTGCAATTCGGCATCCGTGCGGCGAACTGCCCGCTCATCCCCGAGGACTTCGACCGCATGAGCCTTCCCAAGGCGCCCGACGGCTACCGCCAGACGCTCTTCGGTCTATCCATCGCCCCCGAGCGGCTTCGCGAGATCCGCAACGAACGCCGCCCCAACAGCAAGTACGCCGACCTGGACAACTGCAGGTACGAGGTGCAGCAGGCGGAGAAGCTCATGCAGCGCGAGGGCGTGCGCTGGGCGAACTCCACCACGAAGTCGATCGAGGAGATCGCCACGACGATCATGCAGGAGTTCAAGCTGGAACGCCGCGTGTACTAGCCGCGTTGCCGGATTTGCTCGAAGAGGCAGACCGCAGCCGCGGCAGCGACGTTCAGCGATTCCGCCGGGCCCGGCATGGGGATTCGCACCTGCATCGTCGCCACGCCGCTCGCCTCCGCGGACAGTCCCGCGCCCTCGTTGCCGAACAGCCAGGCTACGTTCCCTTTCAGGTCGAGGTCATAGAGCGACACGGTCGCGCGCGGCCCGGTCGCGATGACGCGACCGGCGAACGAGCGCGAGACCTGCGCCAGGTCGACGTTCTCGAAGATCGACAGGAAGAAGTGCGCCCCCATGCCCGCGCGGATCACCTTCGGCGACCAGGCGAACACCGACTCCCGCGACAGAAAAACCTGGCGCGTGCCGGCCGCCACCGCGGTCCTGAGGATCGATCCCAGATTCCCAGGATCCTGGATATTTTCCAGCAGCAGGCAGCCTGAAAGAGGCTCCGGCACCGGCCCGGCCTCGGGGGTGCGGATGACGGCCGCTACTCCCTCCGGGCTCGCGAGCTGCGAGATCGCGGTAAAAAGGCCGTCGGGGAGCACCAGGCGCGAACGCGCTGGAAAATTCTCGAGGAACGCGCGGGTCAGGGGGTCGGCGAAAGCGCTTTCGGTGCCGAGCACCGTTTCTGCCGTGCCGCCGCTTTCCTGATACGCCTTCACCAGGCGCCTGCCCTCGAGAAGCGTGCTGCCGGTTCTGCGGCGCTCGCGCGACGAACCGGCGAGCCTGATCAGGGCCTTGAACGCCGGATTGCTTCTCGAGCGGATCGCCTTCACGTCAGATCGCAGGTGCGAAACCCGGCAAAGACGTCGCCCCGGTCCGGGGTATAGAAATTACGCCAGCTGTTGGCGATGAGGCGCACCGGAGTCGAGAAGCTTCCGCCGCGCAGGACCTTGTGGGTCCCGAACCACGGCTCGGAATATTCGCGATAAGGATCGCACACGAAACCCGGGTAGGGCCCGAAGGCGCTGGAGGTCCACTCCCAGACGTTGCCGATCATCTGGCGGCACCCGCCCAGGCTGTCCCCGGAGGCGAACCGGCCCACCGGGACCCTGCCGGCGCCGCTCAGGTTGGCGCGGGCCCCGTCGGTCGAGCTTCCCCAGGGATAGCGGCGCCGGCCGCCTTCGCCCGCGAGCGAGGCGGCGATCTCCCATTCGGTTTCGGACGGCAGGCGCCTGCCGGCGTAGCGGCAGTACGCGTTCGCCTCGTGCCAGTTGACGTGCATGACCGGAAGGTCCGGTTCCAGGGGCACCCAATCCGCGAAGCGGCGCTCGAACCAGTCGTTTTCTTTCTCGGTCCAGTAGCGCGGCGCCTGCGCCTCGCCCTTCCAAGCCCATCCCTCCGGGGACCACCACTCCCGGCGCCGGTACCCGCCCTCGCGGACGAACCCCAGGAATTCCCGGTTCGTGACCGGAGTCCGCGCGATCCGGAACGGGCCGACCTGCGCCGGGTGCGCCCATTTTTCGTTGTCGAAATGAAATCCCGAATTCCGCGAGGCGCCCACCAGATACACCCCGCCGGCCACGTCCACGTCGCCGCCCGGCGGCTCCGCTCCGGCGCCCTGCGCTCCACTCCCCAGCGGATCGGGGTAAGCCAGCGTCTGCCGCGTATAGTGGAACGCTTCCGCATGCATGTCTTCGTGAAAGATCGCAAGCTGCACGAAATAGAGAAACCAGGAGTTCTCCGGCTCGCGCTCGAGCCGCGCCAGCACCCGATCGAGAACACGGTCCTGAAAATCGAGGGTTTTCCGGAGATCCGGCAGCGGCAAATCCCAGCGCGTCGCGTGCGCCACCTTTGCCGAGTCGTAGAGCGTGTCCGAGCGCTCGAGCAAGCTCTCGGACAGCGACTCGTCTGCGCGCAGTCTCAGGCACCAGCGCTCCTGGAACCAGGCGACGTGCCCGAGCTCCCACAGCACGGGATTGACGATCGCGAGCTTCGGACCGAACAATTGCGGACCATCGAGATCCCGGGTGAGCGCCCGGGTGCGCCGTCTCGCGTCCCTCAGCTGGAGCGAGAGCACCTGGGAGTTCTCGTATAACGATGCCATGAGCCGTCCGGCCCAAAACATAGCATGAAAATTGCGCTCATCACTCCCGCAGGCGCTCGCTCGCGAAGCGGCAACCGGCACACCGCGTTGCGCTGGAGCGGGATGCTGCGCTCGCTGGGGCACGCTGTCCGGATTTCGCTCCGCTGGGACGGCAAGGCGGCCGACGTCATGATCGCCCTGCACGCACGCCGCAGCCACGCATCGATCGCCGGCTTCCGGGAGCGGTTTCCCGAAGCGCCCTTGGTCGTCGTATTGACGGGCACCGATTTGTATCGGGACATCCGCACAGACCCCGACGCACGGGCCTCGCTCGCACTGGCCGACCGCCTGGTGGTCCTGCAGGAAAGGGGGGTGTTCGAGCTCGCCCCTCGCTACCGGGCGAAGACCCGGGTGATCTACCAGTCGGCCGACGCCCCATCTTCCGAACGGCCGTCGCGGCGCTTTCGCGTCGCGGTGCTGGGGCATTTGCGCGAGGAAAAGGACCCGTTCCGCACGGCGCTCGCGCTCGCCCATCTCCCGGATTTGCAGGAACTCGAGGTCGTGCATCTCGGCGAGGCGCTTTCGCCCGACATGGCGAGCGAAGCGCGGCTTCACATGCGGCTCGACAGCCGTTATCGGTGGCTGGGAAACGTCCCTCATCGGACAGCGCTCGACTGGCTCGCCGGCAGCCGGCTGCTCGTGCTCAGCTCGCG